>CAYJOG010000026.1:5318-13820 GCA_964371695.1 uncultured bacterium | reverse complement strand
TAAACCCCTCACCCGGCGCTCCGCGCCACCCTCTCCCCGTAAAGGGGAGAGGGTAATGTAGCCACCCGGCTGGGGTGCCCGCGTTTTTCACCCCTCTGTTAATCCGCCGAGTTTCTTTGCCGATAAACCCCAACAGTGCAAAGCACGCCGGGCCATGGTTAAATGCCCCGGTCATCACCTTGTTCTGGAGGCTTCATGCGTGTTCTGATCACCGGCGTTTCGGGTTTTGCGGGCAGCCATCTGGTGGAGTATCTGCAGGCGCACCAGCCCGGTGTGCAGATTTCCGGCCTCATTCGTGTGCGCAGCCGCATGGAGAACATCGAACACCTCGCAGACAGCATTGAACTGGTGGAATGTGACCTGCTGGATTTTCCCAGCGTACATTCCGCTCTGGAGAAAATTCGCCCTGACCGCATTTTTCACCTGGCGGCCCAGAGTTTTGTGCCCACCAGTTGGAACAGCCCGGTGGCCACCATGCACACCAACATCGACAGCACGGTGAACCTGCTGGAGGCCATGCGCCAACTGGGGCTGAACGACTGCCGCATGCAGATCGCCTGTTCCAGCGAGGAATATGGCATGGTGCTGCCCGAAGAAACCCCCATCAGGGAGACCAACCCCCTGCGGCCCCTCAGCCCCTATGGCGTGAGCAAGGTGGCCCAGGACATGCTGGGTTATCAATATCACGCCAGCTATGGCCTGTTTACGGTGCGCACGCGAGGTTTTAACCACGAAGGCCCGCGCCGGGGCGAGGTGTTTGTCACCAGCGCCTTTGCCAAGCAGGTGGCGGCGGTGGAACTGGGTTTGCAGCTGCCGGTGATCAAGGTGGGCAACCTGACGGCCAAGCGAGATTTCACCGACGTGCGCGACATGGTGCGGGGTTACTGGCTGGCGCTGGAAAAAGGTGTGCCCGGCGAGGTCTATAACCTTGCCAGCGGCCAGTGCATCACCATGCAGGAACTGCTGGACCGCCAGCTCGCCATGTCCACCGCCAAGGTGACGGTGGAAACGGACCCGGCCCGCATGAGGCCCAGCGACGTGGAGATTTTGCTGGGGGACTTCAGCAAGTTTCACGCCGCCACGGGCTGGAAGCCGGAAATCCCGCTGGAAAAAACCCTGACGGACACACTGGCCTATTGGCGCGAGCGGCTGTCGTCGGAACACAAGAAGTAATTCACCAGAAAAACAGAATTCCCAGGCCCCCCGCAATGGCCGCGCCAAACAGGGGCAGCAGGCGCAAGGCCAGCACACGGCTGCCCACCAGCACCGCCAGCAGACCCTTGAAGCCCAGGTTGGACAGCGCCGCCACCAAGATCAGCTTCCAGCCGGTGGTGGCAGAGAGTTTGCCCGAACGCACCAGGTTGGAGGTGGACAGCGTGATGGCGTCCACGTCGGTGAGGCCTGAGAGCACCGCCACCACATACAACCCCTCGTTGCCAAAGTGTTCCTTGGTGGCGGCCACCGAAAACACGATCACGGCATAGAGCAGGCCAAAGGCCAAAGCGGCGTTCATCTGAGCCAGGTCGCCCTCTTGGGGCAGGGGGGTAGCGCCGGGTTTGCCGATTGCCCAGGCGATGAGGCACAGCAGGGTCATCAGGCCGGCCATCATGCCCATGGGGGGCGCAGCGGTGGGCAAAAAGTCCGGGGCCACCACGGCGATTTCCAGCGACAGGCGCAGGAACACCATGGCGCTTGCGAGGGTCACCACCACCACCGCCAGATTGGCCAGGGCGGGGGTCTGTTTGACGCGGCGGGCGTAGCTGAGCGTGGTGGCGGTGCTGGAGATGACGCCTCCCAGCAACCCCGCCACCACTGTGCCGCCCCGGTTGCCAAACAGTTTGAAGGCCACATAGCCCCCCAGGCTGATGCCCACGATCAGCACCACCATCAGCCAGATTTCATGGGGGTTCAGCACGCCGAATGGGCCATAGGCCTTGTCGGGTAAAACCGGCAGCACCACCAGCGCCAGCAGCACAAAACGGGTGATGGCCTGATATTCATCATCGGTGAGGCGGTTCACAAAGGAATGCAGCGAACCTTTCATCTGCAACAGCACCGCCACGCCTGCCGACACCACCAGCGCCAGACTGATGTCGCCTTTTACCAGCCAGGCCCCCACCAGAAACATCAGCAGCAGGGCCGCCAGCGTGGTGAGGCCCGGCGGCTCGGCCAGTTTGGGCCGGTTGGCCTGACCGGCGATGAGCTCCAGACCCACCAGGGCCAGCAGGCCCGCCCCAATCAGCCAGCCCCCGGCCTGACTGTTGAGCAGTGCGCAGAAAAAACCCGTCACCGTCACCAATGGAAAAGTGCGGAACCCCGCCAGCACCGCGCCGGAGCGTTCGCGTTGCATGCCCACCAGCAGCCCCAGGCCCAGGGCCACACCGAGTCGTAAAAATTGATCCTGAAGTTCCATGTCGGTGGCAAAAAGACGGTTGCGTCTGAATCATGTTAATGGGAATTCGTCGATGGCTGGTAAAATCCAGCTCCGTCAAATTTCAAGTCACTGGCGGGGTCGGCATCCTGCCCCACCAAAAGAACCTGAAGGAGGTCAGACATGCAGAAAATCATCCTTTTACTCGGCAGCGGCGAACTGGGCAAGGAGTTTGTCATTGCCGCCCAGCGTCTGGGTCAGCGTGTGGTGGCGGTGGACAGTTATCCCGGCGCGCCCGCCATGCAGGTGGCCCACGGCTTTGAGGTCATCAACATGCTCGACGGCGCGGCGCTGGACGCCGTGGTGGCGAAACACAAACCGGATCTCATCGTGCCGGAGATAGAGGCCATCCGCACCGAGCGGTTTTATGATTATGAAAAGCAGGGCATTCAGGTGGTGCCCAGCGCCCGCGCTGCCAATTTCACCATGAACCGCAAGGCCATCCGCGATCTGGCCGCCAAGGAACTGGGGCTGAAAACCGCCCGCTACGCCTACGCCGTGTCTGAAGATGAACTGCGCCGGGCGGTGGGGGAAATCGGCCTGCCTTGTGTGGTGAAGCCCATCATGTCGTCCTCTGGCAAGGGGCAGTCGGTGATCCGAACCGAAGCGGACATCGGCAAAGCCTGGGACTATGCGGTGAAAGGGGGAAGGGGCGATCAGGTGGAGGTGATTGTGGAAGCCTTTGTGGATTTCTTTGCCGAAATCACGCTGCTCACCGTGACGCAACAAAACGGCCCCACGCTGTTTTGCGCCCCCATCGGCCATCGTCAGGAGCGGGGGGATTATCAGGAAAGCTGGCAGCCCATGGCCATGGACGCCGCCCTGCTGCAAGAGGCCCAGACCATGGCGGCCCAGGTGACGGCGGCGCTCACGGGCGCGGGCATCTGGGGCGTGGAGTTTTTCCTGGCCAAAGACGGTGTGTATTTCTCGGAGCTTTCGCCCCGCCCCCACGACACCGGCATGGTCACACTGGCGGGCACGCAGAACTTCAGCGAGTTTGAGCTGCACTGCCGCGCCGTGCTGGGGTTGCCGATCCCCGAAATCACGCTGGAGCGGGCTGGCGCGAGCGCCGTGATTCTGTCGGGTTTTGAATCGCCCCATCCGCCGGTGTTTGAGGGCCTGGAGACAGCACTGTCAGAGCCTCGCACCGACCTGCGTCTGTTTGGTAAACCATCCTGCCGGGTACACCGGCGCATGGGTGTGGCTCTGGCGTGGGGGGATTTGTCCACGGACGCCCACGGACTGGTGCAAAAGGCCCAGGCCGTGGCGGCGAAGGTCAGCTTGTCGCAAGGGGCCTGATGCGCGCTTTGCTTGCAAGCCTTGCAACAGCTTCCTAGGGTTGCAGAGACATGTTTGAAGGCCGTTATCACATACGCACCTTCGGCTGCCAGATGAACGAGGTGGACAGCGAAACCGCCGCCGACGTGCTGGAAAGCCTGGGTTATCACCGCACCTTTGACCCGCAGGAGGCCGACGTGCTGCTGGTGAACACGTGCAGCGTGCGCGACAAGGCCGAGCACAAGGCCTATAGCGAGGTGGGGCGTCTGGCCAAAATCAAGGCCGCCCGCCCCAACATCAAGGTGGGTGTGATGGGGTGGGTGCCTGAAATGAAAACCCACCAGTTCGGCAAGTTCCCTTTTGTGGATTTTCTGATTGGCGCGAAAGAGCGCAACCCCCGCCAGCGTCTGCTGGAGGCCCTGGGGGTGGACCCGGCCACGGCCCCGGCGGCCAAGACGGCGGCGGATGTTTCCATGGGTCTGACGGTGGTGCGGGGGTGCAGCTATTACTGCACTTTCTGCATTGTGCCTTTTGTGCGGGGCCACGAAGACAGCGTGCCCATGGAAGAGATTTTGCAACAGGTGCGCCGGGCGGCAGGCCACGGGGCGCGGGAGTTCACCCTGCTGGGGCAGAACGTGTTGTGGTATGGCCGTGACCTTGAAGGCGTGACTTTTCTGGATTTGCTCAAGGCGGTGTGTGAGGAAGAAGGTGTGGAACGGGTGCGGTTTCTCACCAGTCACCCCAACGACCTCACCGAAGAATTGGTGGCTTATGTGGCTGAAAACCCCAGGTGTTACACGTCGTTTCACCTGCCCATCCAGTCGGGCAGCGAGACCATGCTCACCCGCATGAACCGCCGGGGCACAGCGGCGGAATATCGTGAGAAGGTGGCCATGGTGCGCCGTTATTGCCCCACTGCCAGCATCAGCACCGACCTCATCGCCGGTTTTCCCGGCGAGACCGAAGAAGACCATCAGGCCACGCTCACGCTCATGCGCGACATCGCCTGGGACAGCGCCTTTGTATTTGCCTACAGCCCCCGCCAGGGCACACCCGCCGCCAAACGCCCCCCCGCCGAGGAAGTGCCGGTGGATGTGGCCAAATCCCGCGTGCAGGATTTGCTGGCGGCCCAGCAGGAGATCGCCGCACAAAAATGGCAGGGCCTGCTGGGGCAGCGGGGCGAGGTGTTTTTGTCGCGGAAAGAAAAAGACGGACGCCTGGTGGGGCACACGCGGGATTACCGCAAGGTGCTGCTGGCCCACCCCACCGCCCAGCCAGGGCAAACCCTCACCGTCACACTGAAAACCCAAAAACCTTGGGGGTTTTTAGGCGAAGCCGAGGACCTGCCTTGAACCAGCAAGAGGGCCTCACCCCCATGATGGTGCAATATCAGGCCGCCAAGCGCGAGGCCCCCGGCGCGGTGCTCATGTTCCGCCTGGGAGATTTTTATGAGATGTTCGGCCCCGACGCCGAGCTGGCCGCGCCGGTGCTGGAGATTACCCTCACCAGCCGCGAGGCGGGCAAGGGCAACCGCATGGCCATGTGCGGCGTGCCGCATCACGCAGTGGATCACTACATCGCCAAGCTGGTGGGGGCGGGATACAGCGTGGCGCTGTGCGACCAGACCGAAACCGCCCGGCCCGGCAAACTCGTGAGCCGCACCATCACCAGCGTGATCACGCCGGGCACCTTCACCGACGCCGACCGCCTGGACGCCCGCGTGGAAAACCACCTGGCCGCCGTGGCGGTGGTGGGGGGCGTGGCCGCCGCCGCGCTGCTGGACCTGCTGGGTGGCGGTCTGAAACTGGTGCTGGGCGAAGGGGCCGACCCGCACCGTTTTTATTCGGAACTGCACCGCCAGACGCCCCGCGAACTGGTGCTGGACCAGGACGCCGCCCACACGCCGGTTTATCACACGCTGGCCCGCGAGTTCAAAGAGGATTGCACCATCAAGCCCCTGGGCCTCACGCCGGGGCGCGAAGCCAGAGAAATGCTGCTGATGCGTTTTTCTGCCGAGGCGCTGGAGGCCTGGGGCATTCCCCGGCACAGCCCCCAGGAACGCGCCCTGGCGCTCTTGCTGGAATATCTGGAACTGAACCGCATCACGTCGCTGGGGCACGCCCACGTGGTGCAGGTGATTGCCCCCAGCCAGACCCTGCGGCTGGAACCCCGCACCGTGGCCAATCTGGAACTGGTGGAGCGCCTGAGCGACCGGCGGCAGGAAGGCTCGCTGCTGCACACGCTGGATTTCACCATCACCCCCATGGGGGCGCGGCTGATGCGCTCGTGGCTGCTCACGCCGCTGATGGACATTCCGCGCCTGTCAAGGCGTCAGGACGAAATCGAGCTGTTTCTGAAAAAAGGCGTGGCTGCGGCGGGTCTGCGGGAGCGGCTGAAATCCATTCGGGACTTAAGCCGCCTGGGGGGCCGCGTGGGCATGTCGCTGGCGGGGCCCAAGGAACTCATCAGCCTGGCCCAGAGCCTGCGGCAGTTTCTGCTTTTGCGCGACGACGCGCTCAAGTTTGTGGGTGAAGAACTGGCCCTTTTGCTGAAGGCGCCCCAGGGGCTGGAAGACGCCGCCGCGCTCATCGAACGGGCCATTGAGCCAGACCCCCCCAGCCACACCCGCGACGGCGGTTTCATCCGCACGGGTTTTCACCCCGAAATTGACGAACTGCGCGCACTGGCCACCGAGGGCAGGGCGTGGATCAGCCGCATGGAAGAAGAAGAACGCCGCCGCACCGGCATCCGCTCGCTCAAGGTGGGGTACAACAAGGTTTTTGGTTATTACCTCGAAATCACCAAGGCCAATCTGGCGCAGGCCCCGCCGGAATATCAGCGCAAGCAGACCCTGGCGGGGGCCGAGCGGTTTGTGACGCCCGAACTGAAAGAAATGGAAATGAAGCTGTTGCAGGCCCAGGAAAGCCTACTGCCCCTGGAGCAGGGCTGTTATCAGGAACTGCTGGAGCAGTTGCGGGTTCACCAGCGGGCGCTGACGCAGGCGGCCACAGTCACGGCGCGGCTGGATGTGCTGCTGTCGCTGGCGCTGTGCGCCAAAGAGCTGGGGCTGGTGCGTCCGAGGCTGACGCAAGACGCCGCCATGCACCTGAAGGGGGCCTTTCACCCCGTCGTCAAGGCCAGCCTGCCCCAGGGTTTGTATATTCCCAACGACACCCATCTGGGCAGCGAAGACGGCAGCCTGCACATCATCACCGGCCCCAACATGGGGGGGAAAAGCACCTACATGCGTCAGGTGGCGCTGTGCCAGCTCATGGCGCAGATGGGGTCGTTTGTGGCGGCCAAAGAAGCCATCGTGGGGCTGGCCGACGCCATCCACACCCGCATCGGCGCGTCAGACGACGTGGGCCAGGGCCTGAGCACCTTCATGGTGGAAATGGTGGAGACCTCACACATTTTGGCCACGGCCACCGACCGCAGTCTGGTGTTGCTGGACGAAGTGGGCCGGGGTACCAGCACGGCAGACGGCATGGCCATCGCCCGCGCCGTGGCAGAGGACCTGGCCACGCGGGTGCGGGCGCGCACGCTGTTCGCCACACACTTTCACAGCCTGGGCGACATCGCCGAGCAGTATTCGGTGGTGCGCAACTTTCACGTGAGCGCCGAAGAAAAAGACCAGAAGATGATTTTCAAACGGGTGTTGCTGAAGGGGGCCACCAGCCGCAGTTTCGGCATTCAGGTGGCGCGGCTGGCGGGGCTGCCGCACCCGGTGATTGTGCGGGCGCTGGAACTGCTGGTGCAGGACGAGGCCGCCTCTCACACCGCGCCGCAGACCCAGGCCGAAGAAAAACCCCAGATGGAGCTTTTTTCTCCCGCCGCGCCCCACTGGCTGCAGGCGCACCTCTCGGCCCTGGACCTGGACGCACTCACCCCCCGCGAGGCGCTGGACCTGCTTTTTCGCTGGAAAGCCAAGCTGGATTGAGACCCCTTTTTTTGAGTAGGCGCGGTGCCTCATCGCGCAAAATTGAAGGCATTTTTTTTATCGGCGGTGGAGACACCGCCGCGACTCCGTGGGAAAAACATTTCTCTTGCAGGAGTAGGCGCGGTGTCCTCATCGCGCAAAATTGAGAGGCATTTTTTTCGGCGGTGGGCGTTCGAGCGGAGTCTTTCTGGGTGTCGATTGGGGCACCCAGCCGCGAGAAGGCGGTAGCCCGCCGCTACTCAGGTGAAGCGAACAACTGGATTCCTTCTTTTTCGATGGAAAGCCAGGCTGGATTTAGCAGGGTGTTGATAAACACCCTGTTGGCAGTTTTTCAGGGCAAATAATTTTCCAGCGGGCCTTCGGGCAGGGGCGAGGGTTCGCTCTGGGCGGGCAACGAGGCCAGCATGGCCCCGCGCCGGTGGCGGCGGGGGTCGGTGGGGTCGCTGGTGGCCGGTGTGCCGTGGGGGCCAAGGCCCATGCTGGTGGTGTAAACCCACCGGTCCTGCCGGTCCTGCTCCCGTTCCAGGCCTTTGTCGATATAAGGCGCGTTGGCCGATCGGGTGTCGTTGGTGGGGCCAAAGCCCACGGTGTTCTTCAGGCTTTTGAGCGAGGTGATCAAGGGTTGTTCAGTGGACATGCTTCCTCCCGGACGGAGGACAGGATAACGGCTTTTGGTGGCGCTTAGAAGCCCCGCCCGCATCGCACCCTGCTACAATCCCCAGGTGCAGGTTCTCAGCGTCATGAACCAAAAGGGGGGGGTGGGCAAAACCACCACCACCATCAACCTGGCCTATGCCCTGGCCCGTGAGGGCAACCGCGTGTTGATGATCGACCTGGACCCCCAGGCCAACAC
>CAYJOG010000026.1:3770-5308 GCA_964371695.1 uncultured bacterium | reverse complement strand
CGGTCTATGGCCTGCTCATGGGCGGTGTGCCCCTGGAACAATGCCTGCACCCCATTGAAGAAAACCTGATGCTGCTGCCGTCCATCACCCAGCTTTCCTCGGCCCGGCAAATGCTCGCGCCCCGGCCCGACCGCAGCGCGCTCCTTTCCAATGCGCTCAAGGCCAGCACAGAAAAGTTCGACTATGTGGTGATCGACTGCCCCCCCGCCATTGACGTGCTCACCGCCAACGCGCTGATGGTGAGTCAGGGCATCATCATTCCGGTGAGCATGAGTTATCTGGCGCTCATGGGTCTCAGGCAGATATGGGACACGGTGCGCAGTGTGCAAAAGGTGAACCCGGAACTCAAAGTCAACGGCATCCTGTTCACGTTTGTGGATTTCCGCCACGGCATGACCCCACGGGTGATGGAAACAGTGAAGAAGTATTTTGGGGATCTGGTGTATGAAACCCACATCCGCCAGAGCGTGAAGCTCAACGAATCGCAGCAGTTCAAGCAGAGCATTTTTGACTATGCCCGCAACAGTCCGGCGGCGAAAAACTATGAAGCCCTGGCCCAGGAGGTGCGCAGCCGTGCCCAGACACAACCCGCCTGAGGGAAATCCCGTGGACCCCATGGACAGCCTGTTCGGCGACCTGCAGGGGGTGGAGGCGCTTGCCCCTGGTGCGGTGGCGGCGCAGACCACCGAAGAAGAGGTGTCGGTGACGCTGGAGTTTGATGCGCCGGGCCTGGAGATGGACACGTTCTCGTTTGAGGAACAGCCCACACAGGTGTTTGACACCACACTGCTGGCAGGTGTGGCGCTGGAAGCTGCCCCCGCGACTGCGAATTTGACAGAAGACAACGCGCCCGTGGCCGAGGCCCCCAGCGCCCCGCCGCCGCCTGTGCCAGAACCCGCCGTGGAGCCAGAGCTGGCGGAGGCCCCTTCTTTTGCTGCGGAACCAGCGCCGGTGCGGATGAGTGAAGTGGTTGGGGTGACGCCAGTTGCCCCCGCCGCCGAAACCCCTTTCGCCGCTGTGGATGACGACCTCATCCGTCGCGCCCTCAAAGAGGTGCGCCGCCGCAAGGGGACTTTTCAGGAAGAAGAACCCTCTGCGCCCCAGGCTGCGTCCGCGCCCGCTGTGGCGCCTGTGGTGCTGGCCGCCCCAACTTCATTTCAAGCCCCCACAGCCCTCGCCGAACCCGGTTTTCCAGCTCCCGAAGGTGACACCGGCGGCATGCCCTCATTCACTGGTGCGAGCAATTTTGACCTTCAGAACAAAACCCCCCATCACCCCTTTGATCTGTTGCCCCCCATGCCGGGCCTGTCGGTGCAGGTCACCACGGAAATTATTGTCACTGAAGAGGACGATGACGAAGAAACCGAAGGGGCTTTTTTCACGCTTGATTTTGACGTGCCCGAAGAAACCGGCGCTGAACTGTTGAGTCTGGCCGAAGAAGAACCTGAAGAAGAAATCGGGGCTTCTGCGGAAGAAGTTGAGGAAGTGCTGCTGGTGGTGATTGAAGAAGAGGCAGAGGCGGAGTTTCTGGAGGAACC
>CAYJOG010000026.1:0-3760 GCA_964371695.1 uncultured bacterium | reverse complement strand
GGTTTGCATCATCTGCGCGCGGGGTTTTTCGGGGCGTACCCATCATGGGCGGCGCCGGTGGCCGCCCCGGCAGAAGACGAAACCGCCGGGCTTGGGGTGGCCGTGACCCGCGTGAATGCCCTGTCGGGCGTGGGCGCGGAAACCCTGGAAGAGGCTTTTGCCGATGCGCCGCTGTCAGAGGACCTGCCGGACATCGTGGACATGCTCTCTCTGCCCCTGGACTGGAACACCACCGACGCGCTGGAGACCGCCGCCCGTTACATCATGCGCCACCGCTCCGCCCGCCTGCGCAAGCGCATCAGCGCCCAGACACTGGCGGGTGTGGCCATCCGCCTGTTGCTGTCTCTGGACCTGAACCAAGCTCAGGTGCGTTCTGAAGAAGACCTTTTGGCCCGTTTGCTGCAACAGGTCAAAGAGGCGGAAGAGCAAGCCTGAGCCAAGCTGGATTCCCTGCTAAAATAACCCCCGTTCCCTTCGGGCCATGTTGCAGAAAAAAACCCTTGCCATTGTGGGCACGGTGACGCTCCTGCTCACCCTGGGGTTTTATGTGCTCACCGAATGGGTGGTGATGGACAGTTTTCTGCAACTGGAGCGGGACTTCATGCGCGCCAACGCCGGGCGCATGCACACCGAGCTGCGCGCCCAGACCACCTCCCTGGATGAACGCCTGCAGGAATGGGCCTATTGGACCGACGCCTATGAGTTCGCCCTTTCCGGCGACAGTGGTTTTTCTGATGAAAACCTGATTGACGAAAACCACAAGACCATGGGGGTGGACTATTTCATCATCGCGAATCCCCAGGGTGAACTGGTGTGGAACAAGGTGCTGGATCATCGCAGCCTGTCGCCCATGAAACCCTCGCGGGAACTGGTGAAGAGTGTGCGGCCCGGCGGCCTGCTGTGGCCCAAAGGCGGCGAAGACAATTTGCAGGCCACGGTGAATGGCCTTTTGGTGGCGGACGGCCAGACCTGGCTGGTGGCCAGCCGCTACATGCTCAAGAACGACCGCAGCGGACCCATGGGCGGCGTGATGGTGCTGGCCCGGCGTCTGGACAAAGGCGAAATCACGGAGCTGGGCAAGAAGCTGGGTTTGACGCCCCGTTATGAATGGCCGGGGAGCAGGCAGCGGGGGATCGCCGGGACGCCGGTGACGCTGGGCGAAGAACCCAAGCCTCTCATTTCAGCCCTCAGCCGTGAAGAGATGGTCTCCCGCGTTTCACTGAAAACCATTGACGGCCACGGGGCCGGTGTGATGGAACTGAAAGAGAAACGCGCCATTTCCATGCAGGGGCGCAAAAGCGTGGTCACGCTGCTGGTGTTCATTGTCACGGGTTTGGCGCTGGTGATGCTGCTGCTATTGATCATGCTGCAACGGGGCATTGTGACGCCGGTGGTGATGGCCAGCGAGCTGTTGCAGAGCATCGCCACCGGCGGGGCGGACCTGACCCGCGAACTGCCCGTGAAAAGCCACGACGAAATCGGCAAGCTGGCCCAGGCCTTCAACCGCCTCACCGGCAACCTGCGGGGGTTGGTGCGCGAGGTGATGACCAGTGCCCACACCGTGCGCGAACGGGCCGAGGCCACCGCCCAGAGCGCGGGCGAAACCGCCTCCCACGCGGGCCAGACCACCGCCACGTTTGGTGACCTCAAGCAGGGCACGCAGGCCCAGATGTCGGCGGTGAGAGTGGTGGATGAAGCCATCCAGAAAAACGGTCTGGCGGTGACAGCGGTGGCTTTTGGCAGCGCCCAGGTGCTGGAGGCCAGCCAGAGTGCGGCGGCGTCCATCGCCTCTGGCCGGGGACAGGTGAAACAGGCCACCGCCAAGATGGACCAGTTGCAGCAACACGCCCGCGAGGCGCTGGGTGTGGTGGAGCGCCTGGGGGCGCAGGCCGCCAACATCGGCCAGAGCCTGAGCGCCATCACCCAGGTGGCCGAGCAGATCAACCTGCTGGCCCTGAACGCCGCCATTGAGGCGGCCCGCGCCGGCGAAGAGGGCAAGGGTTTTGCTGTGGTGGCCGAGGAGGTGCGCAAGCTGGCGGGGCAAAGCTCTCTGGCGGTGCGACAGATTGCCGCCATGCTGCGGGTGATCGAAGAGGGCTGCCGCCACGCCGACGAGGTGACCCACCAGCAGGCCCGTCTGGTGAGCGAAACCGCCGACGCGGTGGATCAGTCCGAGGTGGCTTTTGACCAGATTCGCCAAGTGGTGGAAGGCATTGTGGAACAGGCGGAAATGATCAACCGGGCTTCGGTGAACATGGAGCAGGCCAGCCAGAGTGTGCTGAGCGCCATGCGTGAGGTGGAACAGAGCGCCGCCATGGCCATGACCTCCACCGGCCAGATGGACCAGACCCTGGACCATCAGGTGCATGCCCTGGAGAACATCGTGAAGAACAGCGCCGATTTGCTGAACCAGAGCAGCACCCTGGCCGAACTGGTGGGACGGTTCAGGGTCAACTGAACAGGGTATTGATAAACACCCTGAAAAATCCACGGATGGATTTTCTCAACACCCTGGTGAACAGGCCCGGCTTTCTCAAACGCAGCGCTTCGGCTAAATTGCCTCCATGTCCAAGCCGGTTGAGACAACTTTTTCGCTGCCCCAGCGCCCCCGCCGACTGCGCCACAGCGCCCTGGTGCGGGACATGGTGCGCGAGCACCACCTGCACGCCAGTCAGTTGGTGTTGCCCCTTTTTGTGAGCGCCCAGGTGAAGGGGCGTGAGCCGGTGGTCTCGATGCCGGGGGTGTACCAGACCGACGTGGCGGAGCTTTGCCGCGACGTGGAAAAAGCCCTTGGGGCCGGTGTGCGACGGGTGATGTTGTTTGGCGTGCCGTCCAAAAAAGACCCCCTGGGCAAAGAGGCATATTCACCGGCGAGCGTGGTGCAAAAATCGCTCAGCGCCCTGCGAAAAAACTTTGGCGCAGAGGTGCTGCTGATGGCCGACACCTGCCTGTGCCAATACACCAGCCACGGTCACTGTGGTGTGTTGTCCAAAAACGGCGCCGTGGTGGACAACGACGCCACGCTGGGTCTGCTAGGGAAAATCGCCGTGGCCCAGGCCCGTGCGGGGGCCGATTTTGTCGCCCCCAGCGGCATGATTGACGGCATGGTGGGGGTGATGCGCACCGCGCTGGACACAGAAGGTTTGACGGACACGGGCATTTTGAGTTACGCCGTGAAATATGCCTCGGCGCTCTACGGGCCGTTCCGCGACGCCGCCGAGAGCACCCCCTCTCACGGCGACCGCCGCGCCCAGCAGATGGACCCGGCCAACGCCCGCGAGGCCCTGCGCGAGGCCGCCCTGGACGAAACCCAGGGGGCGGACATGCTGATGGTGAAACCGGCCCTGAGTTATCTGGATGTGATTCATCGCCTGCGCCAGCAAAGCAACCTGCCCATCGCAGCTTATTTTGTGAGCGGGGAATACAGCATGATCAAGGCCGCCGCCCTGAAGGGCTGGCTGGATGAACCACGGGTGGTCCACGAAACCCATCTTGCGGTGGTGCGGGCGGGGGCGGATATTCTGCTCACCTATTACGCCGTGGAACTGGCCGGGTGGATGAAAAAAGGTTTTTTTGCGTAAGCGTCACGACCCATGTTTTTAACTTTATAGCAGTAACGGCGGTGTCCCCACCTCCGCTACTCCCGTAAGGTTAACGGCTATGTCCTCAAGGGGAGAGGCAAATGAGATGACGATGAGAATGAACTCTAGTGTCCTGTCCCATAAATAACTGAGCAAAGTTTTTCAAGTTTTGCCATGAT
>CAYJOG010000025.1:0-13988 GCA_964371695.1 uncultured bacterium | reverse complement strand
ACACCACCGTGAGCAGCGAAATGCAGGTCCAGTTTTCCGTCCATGTCCACGTCGTACAAATCGGCCCCGAACCATGCCTCATCGCTCACCGTCACGGCGGGGCGGTAACTTGTTTCAAACCCGCCTCCGCTCACACCAGGCAGCAAATGCAGCGTACCCTCGGCCCCTACCAGCAGGTCCGCCACGTGATCCCCCGTCACGTCCTCCAGCAAAACCGTGGCATGAAGCTCCCGCTTGCCGGGCCATTTTTCCTGCGGTAGCCGCATGGGGATTTCCAACTGCAAATAAATGGCGGAGGCGTCTCCCTTGAGCAGCATCAACCCGCCTTCCTCCACCCCCACCACCACTTCGGGGTGGCCATCCCGGTCCAGATCGCGGCAGTCCATGCCATTGAGGTGTTTCATCCAAGAAGCTTTTAACAATTGCGCGGTGAACAGCGCCGCCGCGCCCTCCCCTTGGTTGATCAGCAACAACATCTCTTTCTTGCCCGCGATGAGGGCATCCAACCGTTTGTCGCCGTTAAAGTCGGCGGCGCACATCTTGCCCAGCGTGGTGGTTTTCATTTCCCCCACCACCTGCTTTTCAAACGTCAACTGCCCGTCACCAGTCCAACCCTGATTGGTGAACAACAGGACATGGTCGTCTTCCACGCTCAACACATCCTGCAGCCCATCCCCGGTGAAATCCCCCGTTTGCACCGCCGTGGAGCCGTCCTTGAGTTCTATCACCGGTGTGGCCAAGGTAAAAACTGGGGCCTCGGCGGGTTTGTATTCCTGGCGGCGGTAGATTTGCAGCTCCCCTTTGTCCTGCCTGGCCGCCAGCAAATCCTCCACGAGCAAAAAGCCGTCTTCATCGCCGGAAGGCAGGTAATAATCCGTGCCCCGGAACTCGCTCACCACATGGTATTCACCCGGCTGTTGCCTCACCACCAAGAATCGTTTCGCAACGCCCTCTTCCGACGTGGGGCCGGTCACGGTCTGCGTGCCAATGCTCCAATGCACGTCCAGGCCCTTCACACCCACGTGAGGATCCCCCGGCACCTGCAATTCATCCAGATCCCGCACATACGCCATCATCGTGGCGGGTTGGTTGTAGCGCTCAAACGCGTCGCCTTGATACACCAACACGGTGTCTTCCTTCAGCACCGTGAACACATCGGTGTCCGAAGAGGGCAGGTAATAATCATCCCCCCCAAACGACGTGATCATTTTGTTGTCCCACACCGGATTCTGGGTCACGGGAATGCGCGTAGCGGTTTTACCGTCCGGGGCTGTCACCGCCGTGGCCGTGTCGCGCAAAGACCCATCGTGCGTGAGGTTAAACCGCAGGGTCAACCCATCCACGCCCACGTCCCCGTCCCCGGGCACCTGCATATCATCGGCGTCCCGAATCATTCCGCTGACGTCGGTGACGTCAGAGTATTGCTCCGACAAATCACCCTCATACACCAACACCGTGTCTTCTTTGGCGATGGTGAAAATCGGATCAATTTGCGTGGGCAAGTAATAGTCGTTGCCCTGGAATACGGTGAGCAGCGGATAATCGGCGGGTTTTTGAATGAGATGAATGGTGCTGTGGGCGTCGCCGGTCTCCTGGGTGAGGGACTGCGCCCCCTGCTCCCCAAGCGTCCACAGAATGGGCTGCTCGCCAATGCCAGGGTTCCCATCCCCCGGCACCTGCACGTCATCCAAATCCCGCAGCCTCACCGCCACATCGGTGATGTCCGAATACTGCTCCGTCAAATCCCCTGTGTTGATCAACACCGTGTCTTCCTTGGCGATGGTGAAAACCGGTGAGATTTGGACGGGATGGTAATAATCATCCCCGTCAAACACCGTCATCAGAGGGTGGGCATCGGGTATTTGAGTGAGGTGAATCGTGGAAACCACTGCTCCCTGAATATCCGTTTGCCCCTGCGCAGTCTGGCTCCCCAGCGTCCAATGAATCAGACGGCCATCAATGCCAACGTTTTCGTCACCGGGAATCAGTTGATCATCCGCATCCCTCAAGCGTGCGCCGAGGTCCGTGATGTCCGAATACTGCTCCGTCAAGTCTCCCGTGTTGATGAGCACGGCGTCTTCCTTCTCAATCACAAAAGTGTCTTCATCCTGGGAGGGGTGGTAATACACATCCCCTTCAAAAACGGTTTTTACCGTGTAGCTCCCAGGCACCTGAGACAACACCAAAACCGCCTGCGCCACACCATTTTCATCGGTGAGCGCACTCGCCGTCTGTGTGCCGAGGGTCCAGGTCACCTGCTTGCCCGCTAAATCCCCCAAGTTGGCGTCCGGTTCCGACAATTGCGTGCGCATGAGAACAGGATCGGAATATTGCCCTCGCACCGGGCCTTGATACGCTAGCGTTGAATCCTCCTTGAGTACCGTCACAAAAGCCCCGTGAGTGGTGAACCCGCCGTCGTCATCAGTCACTTTCAAACGAACTACGTATTTATCGGGCTTCACCAGATAACGGTGCGTTTGATCCTTGGTCTGCGGCCAAGGGCCAGTCACCAAGGAGGTGGCGTCACCAAAATTCCATTCATAAACGTGGGTGTCCACAGGACTTGTTTCGGTGTGGGTTCCCGCGAAGAGGAGGGGGTCGCTGTACTGAATTTCCCGGTCTTCGCCCATGTCCGCCACCGGAGGCACGTTGTGAAACGTCACGCGAAGGGAGGAAGCCGCAGTGTTGCCCGCATGATCGGATACCTTGAACGCCAGCGCCACCTCGGCGTCATCGGGCCGTTGCACCGTCAACGTCTCCCCGCTGGTCTCGAAGCTGCCGTCGCCATTGGCGTCCCAGGCATAACTGGCCACACCCGAAACGGCATCCGTGCATCCATGCACCTTCAGGTTCACCTCTTTGTTTTCATTGGCATGCACGTCCGCCACCGGCGTGCAAACGGGCGGGGTGTTGTCCACCACCAACGTGGCGGTCTGCTGCCCTACGTTGCCCGCCGCATCACTCACCTGCAGGATCAACGCATAAAACCCATCCGGAGCAAAACTCTGGTCAGGCAGTTTCCCGTTCCAGGTGTAGGAGGTCTGATACCCGTTCAGCGCCTGACTCAAAGCTGTTTCCTGCCGCTGAATCTCATTGCCGTTGGCGTCCTGCAACAACCAAAGAAGTTTTTGAGGCAACGCCTCCGTCACCTGACCGGTCACTGTCACCGAATCCATGACTCCCGGCGTGACCTTCGGCGTCAAAAACTTGGTGGTCTGATTCAACACACCAACGACTGGCAGGGTGTTGTCCAGCACAACCTGGCCCGTGCGGGTGGCAACGTTGCCTGCCGTGTCAGTTGCCGTCAGCAAAAAGGAATACGTTCCATCATCAACCATGTCAATGTTCATGTTGGAATCACCGGGCTCCAACGGTTGCCCATCGTCCTCCACCTCAAACGGGCGATGGCCTCTCCAGGCGCCGTCAAGCTCAAAGGGCCCGCCACTACTATTGGGGGGGACGGTGCCTTGGAATGTTTCCAGCGTCTGGCCGCCACTGTTCAAAAATGCCAAGGACCACGTAAAGCCACCGGTCTCCTGAACTTTCGCCGCCACAAGACAAGCGTCCCGCACCTCAAAACTCGTCACTGGTGAACAGGGGGATTCCGAAGTGGTGAGAGAAAGAACTGTCGGCGGTGTGCGGTCCCCCACAAAAGTCCAGGAGGACTGGCCTTGGTTCCCCACCAGATCCTGCACCTGAACCGCCACCGTATTGTCCCCCCCCACCACATCCACCGGAGGCGTGAACGACAAAATCCCCAACTCAAGGGTGTATTGGGTCACCGGTTGGCCGTTATACGAGACAGCAAGCGTGGCTGGGTTTAACCCAGCGCCTTGGCCGTCCGTGAGGAACACGGACACCGGGGGCCGGGCTTGAGGGGGAGCGCTGCCCTGTGTCGGTGTTTGTTGAGAAAACTGGGGAGGGGTGGCGTCCAGCTTGAACTGGCCACTGGCGGCTTCGGCCCGGTTGCCTGCCGCGTCAACCGCAGTCACCTTAAATAACGCGAGCCCGTCCAGACCAAAACCTCCCGCACTTGTGTCACCCGCATACGTAATGGCGTGGGTTCCCGCCGGAAGATATTGATCGCTAAAAATCTCCTTTAACGTTTCACCCGTCGAACGCACCGCCGTCAGATTCACCAAAGCGTTTTCGGTGAGCGTGAAAGTAAAAGTGACGGGACTGCTCACGGGAGAAACCGCCAGACTGTTCAAGCTTAATCCCGTCAATTGAGGCGGCTGGCGGTCCACCTCCTCTTCACCCGGCGGCGGTGGCGCGCCCCCACCCGTTCCAGGAAAGGTCACCGCCACAAAAGCCACCTGACTGTTGCCCGCTCTGTCCGCCACCGTCAGGCGAAGGGAATAAACGCCGGTGAACAATTCCGCGTTCCACACTCCCAACGCCGCGCCACTCACGTTTTGGAAACCCTCGGTCAACGTGACCCAACTATCGGGGTTCTGGCCTTTGCCGTACTGCAACAAATAACGGCTCAGGTTGTCATCCTGCGCGGTGCCAGTAATGGATAAGACACTTGCGGCCAGGGAGCCTGCGACAGGGGAAGTAATTTGCGCCACCGGCAGAGACTGATCTTCCTTTTTCACCAAGGCATAAACCGAAAGGTGTTTCAGCTTGAACCAGATGTAATGCCGCTCGGCGGCGGTGCCATAATTTTCCACCCCCACCACACCACCAAAACGCTGCCACGCGTGATTGGTTTCGTCGAAATAAACAATGGCCAGCTCATCTTCTTTCGCCCCAACCGGCAAGCCGTTGAGTAAAACGTTTCCCTGGCCATCGGTTTCAAAATACAACCTCAGGATCGCCGGTTTCTCTGGCTTAAACGTAACCCCTGAGGGCATGAAGTTGTAAATCTGATTCAAGAAAGCAAAGCCGGAGGGGGGCGGCGTGGTGCGGGGTTCTGTAAAAGGTGGTGGCACCTCGATCTGCAATTGGCCCACTGTCGCACCACTGGCGATGGCCCCCGGTGGAATGCGCAGCATGGCCAACTGGTCATCACTCACAATCACGGCTTCCAGTTCGTCACTGAGCGTGATGGCTTTTCGAATGATGAAGGGGTCATAGTGGCGCACGTTGCCCGCCAAGTCCTCCGCCTGAAAATCAAACCTCAAACCAGGAGTGCGCAAAGATTTTCCGGCGGAAGACCAAGTGAAGTTCTGAAACTCGAAGTGCGGGGACCAAGTGCGCGTTAAATTCCCCTCTTCCAGGCTCCACACGTCTTCCCGGTTGAGTTTCGCCACCTGATCCACCAGATTGCCGTCCAGATCAAAAACATTCAGCAGGTAGTGGCGCAACAGTTCTTTTTCCGCATCGGAGCGCTGCAAGCTCAAAGAAACCGCAATAGCGTCCCCAGCGTTCGCTTCCGAAAAAGACACATCCTTCACTTCCGTGTCCGGCACCAAATTCACTTTTACGCACTGACCAGCATCCCCACCCGCCTGTATTAGACACTGAGCGTATTGATTTCCGAGATCGAATACTTTTAACGCTCCTGCCGGGTTTCCCCCCTCACGGCTTCGCCCATCCCATTGATAAAACCTAGGCAAATCGTCATTTCGTCTGGCCCGTTCGATATGTTTCTGACCAGTCAACGCCAAAACCACCGATGCCCCATTGCCCAACACCATGGCCTCCAGCGCACTTTTCTCCCCCTGCGCCAACTCCCGAAATTGATTAAATTGCCACGAATTCCCTTGGATAATGTCATCCGTAAAAAATTGCGATGATGGCGGGGGCGATGAAAGGTCCAACTGCCATGTTGGCACCACCCTCCGCCCCGACGGTGTTTGCGCCACAATCTGCGGTGTGCTGCCGGTTAACGCGACATCAACCGTCTTCTCGGCTTGATTCCCCACTTCATCCGTGCCCTGAAAATAAACGGAATAAATCCCGCTGAGCACTGGCTGGCCATAGGGGTTTTTGCCATCCCAACTGCTGCAATACTGTCCCGCCGCGCCCAGCATCCCCATTTGAAACCGGACAATGGATGCTCCCTGCGGGTTTCGCACCTCCAGCAAAGCAGAAGCCAACGGCTTGTTGATGGTGTAGCAGATTTCATAGGTGCTGGTGTTCAGGCTCAAAGCCAAAATGCGCGGCACCTGTTGTTTGTTGATCCGCCCCAGGGCAAAAGATGAAAACTGCACGTCGTTCACGGCGGTGATGAGGTAATAATAATTGGAGCTTGAATCAGGCACTTCCTGACCCGATTGATTCAGACCATCCCACTGCACGGCGTTTTCTCCAGCGGGCTGCTCCTGGTTCTGAACAATGGTTTTCACCAACGTGGCGAAGTTTGGGTTTGTAAACGCCGCCGCTGAAGTCAGCTTGTCTGGCTGCAACGCCTGATAAACCTGCACCGTGATTTTGCCTTGATCCGAAAGGTCATAACGGATGTTATTGGTGGCCATGTTCTCATCAGGTAAAGGCGTAATAACAATGCCAGCCAACCCCACGTTGAACAAACTGCAAAAGGCCTCCCGGTGATAGGCATCCTCCGCCGTCACCCGAATGGCGAACAACCGGGTTGAATCAGGCTCCAGCCCTTGGGGCGACCAGTTCGCCGCAACACTTCGAGGCGAAGACTGTGTATCCGTGTAATCCGTGAGGGATTCAGATTTTAATAATTGAAACTCCCCGGCTGGGGCAGTGGGGCAATCCGCCACGCTGTGTCTTTCCCCCGCCTCGACACTGAAGGACTTCAGATTGGCGTCACTCACCAAACCGATCACTTCGGTGTTACCGCCGGTGAGATTTAGCGTCTGCACCGTAAACACCTGTCCAAAAAAGGGTTTGGTGATGGTGGCGCGCGGGGCGGTGTTGTCCACTTCCACCGTTAACAGGACGGGGCTGCTTTCGTTTCCCGCCTTGTCCCTGGCGGTTAGCCGCAAGGTCACCACACCGTCTTGATATTTTTTGCTATCCCAAATTGTCAGAGAAGCATTGTTGAGCCCCTCCTGCAAATTGCCCTCCGTGAGTTTGGTCCAGGCAGTGGGGTACTCCCCCGCCCCCGCCTCCACGCGGTAACTGGCAATGTTCGCGTCTGCAATGGTTCCCAGCAAATCCAATCGCCCGGCGGCGATAATCCTGTTGGTTCCCGGTCGGCGCTTTAACGGTCCCTGAAAATCCATCAGCGTAGGCTCACCCCAGTTCACCAGGGGCGTTGTGGTGTCCACATACACCGTTGCTATGCGCGTGGTGACGTGCCCCGCCTTGTCCTCCAACCGCCCACTAACCTCCAGGGAACCATCCGCCAACCCCGCCAAGCTTCTTTTATAAAGGAAGCTGTTTTGACCAAATGTAATCTGATCATGACTCACCTGCTGGCCCCCAACGGTGAGCCGCAGGCCCTCCTCCGTCAGGCCAAACCCCACGTCGGAAATCAATCCACTGACCTCCAACTCGCCACCGGTGAGAAAAACGTCCTGCGCGGGCTTGAACTGCTCCAGGCTGGGGGGTGTCAGGTCCGTTTTGAACTGGAAATTCTCCGTGGTGTTGGAAATGCCGTGCTCCATCGCCATCGCGGAGATGTTGTACGTCACCACGTGGTTGGTCTGCAGATCCGCCAGATCAAGGTTCCCGGAAAACTGGCCATCTCCCTGCGCCGCCAATATCCGGCTTTGCCACACCCCCGTCTCGCCAATCCTGTAGTTGAACCAGGCCCGCACCTCACCGGAAAGTTTGCTGGTCACCTGGGCGGTGATGGCTAGCGGCTTGGCCGTCACCACGCTGATCGGCTCATGCACGATCTTGATGAAAGGATTCACCTCAATCACCTGCACCCGGTTCAGGGTCGTATCCGGCACATACACCACTGGCACGCCGCTTCGGGTTCCCAGAGAAATTCTCCTGGCATGGAAAAACTGACCCTTTTCCTGGCCCCACTCCCCAAACACACCCGCCAGTTCACCATTGGCCCGGAACTTCTGGATGCGCTGGTTCTCGGTGTCGGCGATATAAATGCTGCCTTCCCGGTCCACCACCACCCCCTGGGGATACAACAACTTGCCCTCTGCTTTTCCGCGTCCGCCAATGGTCAGTTTCTTGCTCCCGTCGGGGCCATACTGAATGACTTGGTGGTGGCTGGTGTCCGCCACGTAAATATTTCCCGCTTCATCCACTGTCAGGCCATATGGCACGAAAGACCCGGATATTTCTTTTACATCCCCGCTGAAGTTCTGCGCTTCCCCGGTGAAACTGTATTTGGTGACTTTTCCTGCCCGTCCATCCAACAGGTAAAACGAACTCCCTGGGCCAAACGCAATGTCCCGGATAAGCCCCTTGTCCGCAAAATGGCCAAAAACACGCGCCACCGCGAACCGGTCTCCCAAATCCTCCAGCACCAGCACCCGACCATGCCCCGTGTCGGCGATATACACATAGTTTTGATAGAACCCCACCCCCATTGGCTTGAGCAACCGCAGGTCCGACGCAGTGCGGGCATACGCCAGCATCTTGGGGTCCGCCGTCCCCTGGCCATCCACCGCCACCGTCACATTTCCCTCAGCGGCAGCGCCCTGGTTGGTGCGGCTGGGATCGGGGTAATAGATTGGTTTAGAAAAGTCAC
The DNA here is from genome assembly GCA_964371695.1 of uncultured bacterium. Classification (GTDB taxonomy): domain Bacteria; phylum CAYJOG01; class CAYJOG01; order CAYJOG01; family CAYJOG01; genus CAYJOG01. Next base: position 5,410 of record CAYJOG010000025.1, on the reverse strand, counting down.
CGCCCTGATACTTGATCAGCCGGTTGTTGGCCGTGTCCACCACAAACAAATCCCCACCCGCCCGTTCCCGCACCGCATACGGCGCCTGCAGAACACTGGTGTCCTTTGACTCGTTGAGAATGGCTTTCACTTCCACCTCCAGAGGCGTCGCGCCTCTGGCTTTCGGAACCGTAACAAGCAGCCCCAATACGGTTAAACACAGCAGGCTTCGCCCTGTAAAAAACCCTTTCGCGCCAGAACACGGAGTAACCGGCCTTGCAGCGTTCTTTTTTCGACGCGCAACGCTCAAAAGGCCTGTTTTCCCTGAGGAGAAACAGCGTATTGCAGCCGCTTGACGAAGTGGTAAACCCATAATATGTAAGGTAGGAGTCGCCTATGGTGGCAAAGACCGAGGTCTAACGTCAAGAACTTTTGTGACAAAATGGCTCTAAAATAGAAGTGTGACTAAGCTGTTAATTTTCGTTCACTGTTGAAGCCTGAAAATCCGACATTCCCTTTACACCAAACCAGCCAAACCGGTATGGTGAGAGTTCTCCGTGATTTCAAGAAACGACTTCAAGATTTACACCGTCGCTAACCTCGTTCATTGCCGGTTTGGGGAGTAAAGCCATGACGTCACGCCAACAGTGGCCATTCGTTCGCAAGCTGCCCAAGTCATGGCAAATCTGGGGCATGGCATGCCTTTCGGGGATTCCATTGCTGTTTTCCAGCGGCTGCGGCGGCGGCGGTGTTCTGGGTGCCTATGCCAAGGGCCAGGGATACCTTCGGGTTCGATCCGATACACGGTGTCCTCCCTTGCAGATCCTTTACCAAACCCAGAACTTTGGCGCCCTTCCCCCAGAGGGAACCCTTGACTTGGGAAAGGTTTACTCGTCGGGAGTCCTCAACGCTTGCGAGACCACCAAAACGGCGCCATCTGTCAATAACTGCATTGGCTTCACAGTCACATTGAACGTGGGATCCACCACCGAGGCGTCGTTGACCTGCATTTCGGCGGACCCCCTGGACATACGGATGACTTTGAAATGAAGCCGTGACCACGGTTGTGAAAAAAATGAGGCCAATGGACAGATAACGGGTATGCCGGTGAAAAAACCTAAGCGTTTTATGAAATTTTCGCTATTGCGGCAGCTGGCATGCTGGGTTTTTGCCTTGACAAGCCTGCCCTTCACTCCTGTTTATGCCCTGCCGATGGATAACACCGCGTGGTTCAGTCAAACCCCGCCGCAGCCCACCCTGCTGGATCAAAAGCTGGCGGCGATGCAGCAGAAGGTGTCGCTGGCCACGGCGGGGGTGGGTGCGCCCCCATGGAAGCAGGGCGGCACATTGCGCGCGCTGGGTCAGGGGGGGCTTTCGGCGTCGTTCACGTTGGCGGATATTTTTGAGGACCTGAAAAACGGAAAGATTAAAGAAACCTCGGACGATGATTCAGCGCAGGCGGCGGGAGCGGGCGGCGCGGGGGGTTGTCCGGCAGCCCACAACGCCCTGGCGGGGGGGGCATCACCCACCGGTTCGGCTTCGGCCATGCGTAGTGCAAATGGTGGCGCAAGCGCTGGTTCAAAGGAACAGGGTTGGGACACGGGCCGGGCGGGTGCATCCCAAACCGGCGGCGCGACTCAATCACAATACGGCGGACTCAGTGGTTCGACGGGCTCTGGCGCTTGGGCGAATAACAGCGCGGGTGTGGGTGGGACGGACCAGACCTCACCCGCCAGCGCCACACCCAAGCCCTGCAAAACCTTCCAGCCCAAGCTGGGCAGTCTGGAGGCGGGCCTCACCGGCGGTCAGTTCACGAAATACAGCCTGAGCCGGTTTGGCCTGGACCTTTCCGGCAGCATGGGGGATCTGGGGCTGATGCTGCTGTTTGGCAAAGACAGCAACACCCCCGCCGCCACGCCGGTCAAAACAGGGGCCGCAAGCCGCCCGGCCAGCGGCGAGCGAGACGCCGCCTTCGCAGGGTCTGACCGTTTGAACCAGCGCCCGCAGTCGTTGCTGCCCGCCGGGGCCAGCAGTGGTTTTGCGGGGGGCCTCACCGGCGGTGGCGACACCGGGCTGACGGGCGGCGGCACCGCCCCCGCCTGGGCGGGCAGTTACCGTCTGGAGGGCCTGCGCCTGAACACCCGCGCCGGGGGTCTGGCTTTGGAGGTTCTGGACTTTGGCCACGAAACGCCCCGCAAAACCAAGTCCTTTTTTGGCAACAACAGCAACGGCCCCTATGCCCTTGGGGTGGGAGCGCTCTTCCCCGGCAGCGAAAAGGTTTATGTCAACGGCAGTGAACTGCCCCCCGGCTCTTTTGATCTGGACCACACCAAAGGTGAAATCCGTTTTGACACCGCGCTGACCACGCAGGACCGCGTGAGTGTGGAATACAGCGTGCTGGCCAGCCAGCAGGACGAGCCGGGGCATTTCACGGGCCTCAGGGTCTCCGGCCCCGTGCTGGGTGAGGCGCTGGGGTTTTCGCATCTCACACAAGAGGTGGTGGGGTTTGAGCGCACGCCCGATGGTCAGGTGTTGCGCCGCCCCGCGCAGCAAAAAGTGATGGGCGCAGACGGCGCCTTTCAGTTCGGCAAACACGAACTGACCCTGGACGTGGCCACCAGCCAGGGCGACCGCAAACGCGCCACCGGCGTGCTGGCCACCGCCGCCTTTAACCTTTCCGACACCCTGGCGCTGGACGACAGCGCCGATGGGCCGTATCAACTTTCAACCAGCGCCCTGCCGGTGGTGGCGGGCAGCGCCCAGGTGTTTGTGGATGGTTTTCTCGTGTCTTCTTCTCAATACACGCTGGACAACGACCAGGGTTATCTCACCTTTCAAAAGAACATCATCCACTTCACCGGCACCGAAAAAGTGGAGGTGCGATACCGCTATCAGCCCGACGTGGCGGTGACACAAACCCGCACCAGCACTGGCCAAGCCAGCCGGTTGGGACTGAGGGGCGAGGTGGGCCGCCTGCGGTATCACGTTGAGAAAGACCAGAGTGACGCGCTTTTCTTCACCTTTGGCGGCGGTGGTGGCGGCGAGGCCCACAGCCAGAAACGCGGCGCGGAACTTTCCCTGGGCAAGGATCACCTCCTGAAACTGGAAGAAAGCGAAAGCAGCAAACTGGTGGATGAAACCAAAGGGTTGCACCAGACCAGCACCACCCGCAATCTGGACTGGTCACTCAAACGCAGCCGCTATTCCCTGGCCTTTGCCGACAAACAGAACACCACCGGCGGCAGCCAGCCGGGGCATCAGAACGAGCGGTCCTTCACCGGCGCGCTTGAGGGCGGTGAGAAGTGGCGGATGGGGCTGGACTGGAAAGAGGCCGATTCCAAGAGCGGCGGGCGCGGCCAGCGCTCGCGCAAATGGGTGGCGAATGGCCAGGCCACGCTCTCGCCCCGCCTCAAAACAACCCTCACCTTTGGCCAGGATGACCAGACCGAAGAAACCGCCAGCGGCAACACCACCAAGGGCGGCAGTCACTACACCTTCACCGCAGACGCCACGCCCCGACAGGGCCTCACCCTGCACGCCCAGCAGGGCCAGAACCCCGCCACCGGCAACACCCGCGAGATCAAGGCGGGCTGGCAAGCCAAAGGCGGAAAACTGAAGCTGGACTTTGACCGCAAGGATGGCCAGTCCCCCGCTCTGGGCGCTGGCCTGAGCCAGAGCGCCCCGCTGGGGGCGCGGCAAAACCAGCAGAACTTTTCGGCCCAGTGGACGGTGCGCAAGGGCCTCATCCTGCAAATAAAACGCGACCAGCAACACCAGAGCCAGCCCGGTGGCCAGACCCACGGTCAGCAAAACAGCCAGTGGGTGATGAACTACAGCCCCCGGCGGTCCCTCACCTTCACCGCCATGCAGCAAAGCCGCGAGCAACTCTCGCCCCAGGGCAGCGACCAGAGCGGCATCACCAGCCTGCAAAGCCGCGCCGTGGTGCATCGGTGGGACCTGGCCTGGACGGGCACGCTGGTGGCGCAGACCCGCCCCGGACAGACGGTGGACAGCCAGCAGTGGAACGTCACGGTGAAAGCGCCCAAACAGCAGTTCATCCGCAACCTGCAAGCCCAGGTGAAGCTGGGGGGGCAGACCACCAGCGCCCAGGTGGCGGTGGGCGGCGCGGCGCTCACCGGCTCGCAGGCGGCCAGCGATCAGGACGGAACCACGCTGGAATGGAAAGTGGAGGCGGAACCCCTGTGGAAGGACTTTCCCCTCTCGGTCACCTGGCTCACGCGCCAGAACACCTCCGCCAACAGCCTGATCACCGGCGGGGCAAATGGCGGCACGGGCGCAAGCCCCACCAGCGCCAGCAGGTCGCGCAGCGGACAAAAAACCTTGCGCCTGCTCATGGAAACCCCCTTTGTGGGCGAAAGCCGCCTGGAACTCACCTGGGAAAACAGCGCCCAGCAACAGTCATCAGGCAACGTGCCCAGCACCGCGCTGGAGGTGCTGCTCAAAGGCAACCTCAGCAACACCTGGCAGCTCAAAGGCGGCTACCGCAAACGCACACAGGGCCTCAGCGGCAGCGCGTCCGGCACAGCGTCCGGCACAGCCTCCGGCACCACCACCCCCGCCTCACAAACCGAAGAACAATGGTCGCTCGAAGGCAGTGTGGTTTGGTGAACTGACTCCGGCTTATCGGATGCTGTCCGCACGTCGGGCCAGATGGGGGCCATATCCAGGTCTCCTTTGGCCATTCGTTCAAACAGAACGGCTTGGCAATACGGGTCAGATTCGCAGTAGGCGATGGTTCTGGCCCAGGGTGCGGGTCGGGCCACCCACTGAAAAAGGGTTCGTTTGTTCTTTGGCTCCCCAAGCGTTACGAGAAAGCAAACCGGGTCGTTCTCAAGGTGCTGAGAACAGAGAACGGGTTTGTTTTCGAGTCCTGCTTGGTGGCGGCCCAGGCCGTTTTACAGGGGTTTTTGGAGTAAGCCCGCCGTTCTATCGTTCTATTGGTTAACGGGCATAGAACATTTCGTGAGAACATTTTGGCGGTTAACAAGCGTTTCGGCCTGGCCGCTCGGCACCCGCCCCGTTTCTCAGGGTACCGAAAAATCCATCCGATCAATAGCCACGCGGGTTTTCTGCGTTTTTGGGTAGGATCGCTTTCATGTTCTCGAAGACCTTTTCCGACTTCCTCGTGGATGCCGCCAAAACCGTGGAGCAGATCGTGGACACCGTGGACCAGGTCACCGAGTTCCTGGGCAACCTCGGCGCGGCGCTGACCTCCCGCAACAATCTCGTTCTGGAAAACCTGGCCCTGCGCCAGCAGTTGGCTGCTTACCAACGCCAAAAGGCCAAGCCCACCATCCGACAGGCGGACAGGGTCGTCCTCGCCGCCATTTCCCTGTATCCATCGGTGCTCACGCCCCGTGGTTAACAGTTCGCCGCCGCGACATGCTCAAAACATCGCCCAAACCTGGGC
>CAYJOG010000024.1:0-14093 GCA_964371695.1 uncultured bacterium | reverse complement strand
GGGCGCTGCCGTTTGTCCACCGTTTGTTCAGGGGGGTGACGGGTTGGGGGCTGATGGGCCTGCTCACCGTGGGAGCGCTGGTGTGGGGCATCGGTCCCAACCGCAACAGTGAGGACCGCATGGCCGAACTGATGGTGGAAGACATCCTGCGCACGGCGGATCACGACAGCCGGGTGTTCATGGATTACAGCCTCATCGGGTTTCCCATGGTCTATGGCCTGCTGGCGCAGAATGGCCGCCGCGACGTGATGTTCATGGACCGCCGCGACAACTTTGGCCGGGCCGACTACGCCATCCGGGACATTCCCCCCAGTGCGCAGCTCAAACGGATTTTTGAAACCGAGAAAAAACTCATCGGCTCCAACCCCCCCAAGGTGAATTACTTCATGACGGAAGAATCCATGCAATACAAGGGCCTGGGCTGGCTGGTGGTGCCCAGGGGCCTGCTCATGGAAGTGGTGAACGTGGGCACACGGCCTCAGTGGGAGGACATGTTTCCCTACTATCGTTTCCCCGGCCCCCGGCGGCCCGGCGCAGCGCCGCCCTATGTGGAGCGGTCTGGCATGGGCCATTTTGTGGTGTTGCAGGCGTTGCAGGCCCAGGCCAGAGAAGAGAAAGACCGCGCCCACGCCCTGTGGCGCAAGGCCATTCGTGTCGCGCCTGACGACCAGCGCGTGCTGACGGTGGCGGGGCGTTTTCTGTCGCTGCTGGGCCACGCCAAAGAGGCCCGCACCTCGCTGGAAACGGCCCTGAAGGTGAACCCCCGTCTGCTGGGTGGCGGCGGTGAAATGGTGCGCTTGCTGATTTCGCAAAACCGCCTGGGCGAAGCAGAAAAGGTGCTGGCCAAACAGAAAAACCCCTCGGCGGCGTTGCGTCTGGCGACGGCCTATGACAAAAAAAACAGGCTGGAAAAAGCCGAGGGTTATTACCGTATGGCCTATGACGGCGGCGTGCGCCCCTGGCTGGTGGTGGACCGCCTGGGGGTGATGGCCTATGAAAACGGGCGCTATCAAGAGGCGATGACTTTTTTCGCCGAGGCGGCCCGGCGGCATCCCAAACCCGACGACATGTGGCTGAATCACGCGCTGGCGGCCATCCGCGCCAAAGACTACGCCGCCGCCGAAAGCGCCCTGCTGGGTCTGCGCAAACGCCACCCGGACGACGTGGAAGTGATCTGGAATCTGGCGGTGATTTATTCGCGCCCCGTGCCCCGGCCTAGAGAGGCCTATGAACTGTGGAACGAAGTGCTGCGCCTGGATCCCGATCACCCCCGCCGCGCCGACGTGGAAAAACTGCGCGAGCAGCAAAAGGCCCTGGCTGGGATTCGTTGAGTTGGCTCAGTTTTCCTTGGCTGGGTTTTGCTCTTCGCCGGACTTTTTTCTGGGGTCGTTGATGATGTGGTCCACGATGTAACGGGGGCGACCTTTGACTTCGTCAAAAATATGCATGAGATAACGGCCCAGAATGCCCAGGCTGAGCAGTTGCACGCTGCCCAGAAACAGCATTCCCATGAGCATGGTCATGAAGCCCCTGGGGGCTGACGGATTGGCCAGGTAGATGGCCAGATAAATGCCCATGACGACCAGCGTAAGCCCCATGGTGAGAAACGCAAAACCCGAAATCCACTCCAGGGGCTTGTAGGAAAAAGACGCAATGGCCTTGGCCGCCCAGCGCAGGTTGCCCTTGAAGGAATTGGTGCTGCGCCCGTCATATCGCGGGTCACGCACATAATCCACTCCCGTTTGGCGAAACCCCACAAAGGCCCTGAGACCCCGCAAAAAAACATCCCGTTCCGGGAACTGCAGCAGGTGTTCCACCACGCGGCGATCCAGCAACGAAAAATCCCCCGCGTCCAGCGGCACTTTGACATAGGACAGGTTGCGCCACAGGCGGTAAAACAGTTTGTACGCCACCTGACGGAACAGGGTCTCCTTGCGTTTGACCCGGTTGCCATAAACCACGTCGTGGCCCTCCAGCCACTTGGCATAAAACTGGGGAATCAGGCTTGGCGGGTCCTGCAGGTCACCGTCCATCAACACCACGCCGTCGCCTGTACTCACCCGCATGCCGCTGAGAAAGGCGTTTTGTGAGCCGAAGTTGCGCGAGTGGGAAATCACCGTCACATGGGGGTCCCTGGCGGCGATTTCCCGCAGCAGTTCCAGGGCGTTGTCGGGGCTGCAATCGTTCACGAAAATGATTTCGTAGCGGTGGGTGAGTTGGGGCAACACGGCGCTCAGTCGCTCGTGCATGGCTTTCACGCTGCCTGCGTCCATGTAACAGGCGATGATCACCGACAGGCTGCGTTCGTTCATGGCGACACCGCGTGGATGCCCAGGTTGCCCATGCGCAGCCGCACCGCCATGCGGCCCAGGCCGCTCAGCCGCAGGGCCGTGTCCGCCGACTTCTTCAGCGCGCCGGGCAGGGGGGCCAGATGCGCCCAGTAAGACAGGGGATATTGATTGCTCACAGCAAAAACCTGCTGCACCACAAAACCTTTTTTCTCAAACAGCCGGGCGATGGTTTTTGGGTCGAACAGGTGGATGTGCTCGATGTCCACCATGGGGTTGCGTTCTCCCAGCCACCGCCCCGGTGCGGCACTCAGATTGTGGCAAATGAACAAGGCGTGGCCGCCGGGTTTGAGCACCTGTCGGCAACCTTCCAGCACGCCTGCGGGGTCGGTGAAATGGTCCAGCACCTGAAAACCCGCCACGGCGTCAAAGGAATGCGCCTCAAACAGATCTGGAGAAAACAGGCCCGTTTGAAGGAAGGGGCGCACAGCGGGGGGGGCCAGCGCCACGGCCTCTTCGCTGGGTTCCACACCCGCCACGGCCTCAAATCCGTCCTTCAGGCAGTGCTCCAGAAAAAACCCGTTGCCGCAACCAATCTCCAGCAGACGCCCCCTGGCGGGCACGTGCCGCAGCAGATAACGCCGGTAATCGCTGGCGGTGTAACGGGCGGTGTCCTGATAGGTGAAATGGCTCTGGGCATAGAGCCGGGCGATGAGTTCTTCGCTCAGGATGGGGTCTGACCGCACCAGGCCACAGTGGCCGCAGCGCACCATGCGGTAGTGAATGCGATCAGGCCGACGCCGGGCCGAGAAAAGGTCGGCGGTGAGGTCTTCGGCAAAAAAGTTGGCCGGGTAAAGTTCTTCGTCCCGCCCTGCCGGACAACCCACCGGACAGGCCGTGGGACGCAGGGCGGGCAAGGTGGCGGCGGGGGAAGACACGGCGGATTTCATCACCTGCCTGCCAGCAGGCAAACCTGCGCGCACAGCAGGTGATTGAGCAGGGGGGTGTGTTCCACCACAGGCTCCATGGCCTTGAGGAGGCCCACCAGCGGGTCGCTGGCGAACATGGGCACAAAACCCAATAGTTCCAGACGCTGCACCTGCAACCCGGCGTCCTGCACCCACGTGCGCAACAGGCGGTGAGAAAAAGACTGCTCGCCGTGGCTGCGGTGATAGGGAGAGATTTTTTCCAGCAGCTTCAGACCAGGGGAATGACCGTTTGGCTCCAGAATCACCACTTGCCGGGCCACCCGCGCCCCTTCGGCCACCGCAGCGGCGGGGTCGGGCAGGTGATGCAACGCGCCCCGGTACACCGCCACGTCAAAGCTGTCATTGGCAAAGCCGGACAGATGGCAGGCATCCCCCACCTGAAAACGCAGCCGGGGCTGATGGGCCGTCGCCCGTTCGTTGGCCACCTTCACCGCCTCGGCGGCCAGGTCCAGGCCAATCATTTCCTTCGGGCTGGCGTGCTCAAACCATTCCAGGGAATAGGCGCCGTCGCCGCAGCACACGTCCAGCACCCGTTTGTCCCGCAGGTCCACCATGTCCCATAACGCCTCGCTGATGCGCCGGTTGGCCACCCGCGCCGACAGTTTTTGGGTGTCTGTATACAGATAACCGCCCCGGTCCCGGACATCCTGATCAAAGGGGTTGCTGGTGGTGGTGTTGGAGGTCATTGGGTTTCTATCGGTCAAATTATACCGGATGTTTATTTTCATCCCCCTGGAGCACTCCGGGCGTGGGAGAATCTCTGCCCGCCAGCAGCAGCCCCAGCAACACCAGCCAGCCCAAAGCGCTTACGGCAATGCCCAACGGCAGTTTCTCAATGCGGAAATCTCCCCTCACCGTGCTTTTGCCGGCGGGAAGTTTCAGCGTGATGAAATGTCCCAGATAACGCCCGTGTTTCACCGGTTTGGTATTCACCCGGAATGACCAGCCGGGAGCGTCGCCGTGGTTGGTCATGAGCACGCAGGGGTCTGGGCCGCAGTCTGCCCTGAAAATCATGGCATTGGGGTGGTGATAACCACCACCCAGGCGGCCCGTGCGGTTTTGGCGGATGAACCGGATCTGCCGGGGAATGGGCCATGTCTCAGCGGGTTTTTGCCGCACCAGCCAGGCTCTGCCAAAGTGAGAGCGGTTTTCATGCCAGCCCTCGCCGGGAGCGAGTTTTCCCCGGTGCCACCAGCGCACCCCCAGAAAATCCAGCGCGTCCTGGTCATATTCGGTGATCAGAATCATGTTGGCGCCAGGGGCCTGTTTGAACGTCTGTTTGCCAAGCAGGCGATTGAGCGCCTGAAGATGGGTCTGGAAGGTCATGGGAAAATAGCCGCCGGGGGTATAGATGCCCTGTTGCAACAGGGTGTAAATACTGGGGCCATCCTGCACCGGAGAGTTGCTGAGGCCCGTGAATCCTCCGCTGGGGGGCGCCTGTCCGGGGGCCCGCACAATGTTGAGCGGCGTGTTCACATGAAGCGGCAGGATGAACAGGAAGCCTTCCAGCAGGGCAGTGAGCAGCACGCCGTGCAGGGGCTGAAACCGGCGGCCCGCCCACCAGCCCGCCAGCATGGCTCCACCAATGGCCAGACCGCCATAACCGTTCCAGGCCAGGTAAAGCCGCACGCGGGCCAGTCCCGCCGGGCCCTGCCCCTCCATTTTGACCATGAGAAACCGGCTTGCCGCCGCTGCCGCCCCGGCGGGAAAACCTTGTGAAAGAGCATAAAACCCAAACCCCGCCAGGGCCGCAGCCAGACCCAGCCATCCCCACCAGCGCCAGCGTTTTGGGGGCAGCCAGGGCAAAGCCCAGCCGGCGGCCATGGCCACGCACAGGGCGGTGATGAAAAAAATGCGCGGCGGGGTGCGCAGCGACGAAAGACCAGGAATCACTTTTATCAGCGTCAGATAACCGGGCAGAAATCCCCCCAGGGCCAGCAGAGCAGTGACCGCCGCCAACAGCAGCAGGCCCCAGCTTTTTTTGGGCGACATCAGCACAATGACAAGCGCACTGGTGGGCAGCGCCAAATAAAAAATCTCAGGCGTAAAACCGGAAAACCCTGTTTCGGCTTGGGGCACGACATAGGCATAGGGCCACAGCGCCCCCGCCAGCGCAGGCGGGGGAAGGGAGTTGAGCACGTTGAAAGCCGGGGGGGCGAAATTGCGTGAAGCCAGGGGGGAATAGACACTCATGGGCAAAAGAAAGAACCCCAGCAGCAGCGCCATGAGCACAAAGGCCCCCGCCCCACCCAGCAGGGCGCGGCCAAAACGGATGCGGCCAGTCAGCCAGTCGGCGACGGCCACCAGCACAAAAAAATAGGTGATGTAAAGCGTGATCTGGAAATGCCCGCACAAAAAACTGGCCGCCAGGCAAAAGGCCATGCCCGCCACATAACGGGGGTTGGTGGTACGTCGCCAGCCTTCCCAGGCCAGCAGAATCCAGCCCACCCACGCCCCCGCTTCCAGAAACACCTGGTGTCCGCTGTAGAGGCTTCCGGCTGTAACGCCGCACACCAGCACCCACCACCCGGCCAGCCAGCGAGGCAGGGGGGGGACACCCCTTTGGCCCAGATACAGCGCCACGCCCAGCGCCAGCCACACACCATGAAAAACAAGACTCACCGTCATGGTCCAGTGAAAGGGCAGCCAGATCAGCAACAGCCGCACGGGGTAAAACAGAAGCGTGGGCATGTCATAGAAAGTGGGATACCCCCCCAGGATGGTTGGGTTCCACTGCAGCAGATGTCCCTGCATCAACTGGTCCCGATAAAACGCCCCAAATGGATGGGTGTAGCCCAGTGCGTCGTTGCGCATATAAAAATGGCCCACCAGCAGCGCCGGATGCAGCAGGAGCCACAGCAACAGATACCCCAACGCCATCCACCGCCAGGGTTGGGCGACCAGCCAGTTACGAAGGGTTTGAAAGGACATGGGCTGCCGCCCATGGTATCGGAACCAGCCCGCCGGGTTTTTACACTTTCCCCGCCGTCACCTGCAACACCGGTTTGGTGGGGAAGCCCTGCAGCACTTCATCCAGCGCACCGTCAATGCTCACGCCGCGGGTGGCCAAGCTGTTGATGAGGCGGAAACCGTCAAAGGCCTGGGCGGGTGAGAGCACTCCCCGGCTTTTGGGGGGCGAAAACACCAGAAAATAGGCGCCATAGGCCAGCAGGTCGGCGGTGGTGTCATAGGTGTCTTCGGCGCTGATGGCCGCCTTGAGGTTGAATGACTCGCCGCCCAGCGAACCTTCCACGTCCAACAGCGTGGCGCAATGGTTGTGGTGTTCTTCGGGGTGGAACAGGCCTTCGGGCAGGCGGCCCATGAGGTCGCTCAGGGTTTTACCCACTTCGGGCGTCATCAGCCGCATGAGCTGGGGCAGGCTGTGTTTGAGCAGCATGGCCCCCGGAACCTGGGGAATCACGTAACCGAACACGTTCTCTACTTCCATGTGGCGGGGCGCGAGTATGGCCTCACCCGCCGGATAACTCAGGCCGTTGAGTTTTTCTTTTTGCCGCCGGAAGGTGTGGGTCAGTTCTCCCAAACGCGCAACGCGCCAGAAACCGCCTTCATACACCATGCCCGGCTCGCCCAGATATCGGGCGATGGCCTGCAGCGTGCCCTTGGCCGGAGTCGTGCCGGACATGATGTATCCCACGTGAATGGTGTGGATTTCTTCAAAGGCAGGGGTGAGCATGTAAATCGCGAGGTCGCCCAGGCCCGGCATGGCCGCCAGACCCGTGACCACCACAATGCCCGCTTCAGAAATTTCGCGGTGGCGGCGGCAGATCTGGTTGCTCCACGCCTGCTCGCCGCTGGGGTCCATGATCCAGCTTCGGGCTTCGATGGCGGCGGCCACGGCGGCGTGTCCGTGATCCAGAAAAGGCCCCACACAGTTGATGACCACCCGCGCCTCTTTGAACGCCTTCACCATGCTGTCGTGGTCGTTCACGTCGGCCAGCAGGGCCAGTTGCACGTTGCCGTGTTTTTCTACCAAGCTGCTCAGCACCTCGGCGTCGCGCCCCGCCACACCCACCGCCAGATCCATGCGCCCCAGGCGCTCCAGCACCTTGGCCCCCGTAAAACCGGTGGGGCCAAACAGCAGCACGTCACAGGGCCGCTTGTGCCAGGGGGTGACCGGAGAAAAGGCCCTCACGCCCACCGGGGGGGCGGGGGTGGGGTTTTCCTCTTTGGGGGTGGTTTGTTTTTTGCGGGAGGGGGTGGCTTTTTTTTCGGCTGACACTGGTCTTGGGTCCATGGCCTCTTCCCGCGTTGCGATTTTGTGGGCAGACACACTCTTCGTTGAGGCGCTGTGGGGCATGAGGCTCCCTCCTATGAAATGTTAAGGGCGTATCCTAGCGCATAATCACGCCCCTTGCGGACAAGAAAACACCTGGATAGGCAACAGAAGAACCTGCCCTCTTATGTTTTCTGGTTCGCCGGTTTCATCTGTTTCAACCCAGCACCCGGCTGTGTTCCTGGCGCTGTCCCACACCCATCGTCATCATTTCCTCTTCGTCGTCCGCATCGTCGTTGTCTTCGGCAGAGGGTGTCCAGCCTTCCAGGGGCCGCAGACTGCCCTTCACCACGCGGTCCACATAACGGATGCCGTTGAGGTGATCCACCTCGTGCTGAAAACACTTGGCCATCAGGCCCTCCACCTCAATCTCCACCCACTGGCCACTGGGTAGTTCCTGGGCATGCACCTTCACACCCTGATAGCGCTCCACCGTGCCCATGTAACCGGGCAGCGACAGGCAGCCTTCGTCTTCCAGCATCTGGCCCCATTTGTGCGCAATTTTCGGGTTGGCGTAGGCGGCGGGGCCGTCGTCCCACAACACGGTGATCAGGCGCAGGCGCTCACCCACCTGGGGAGCCGCCAAGCCAAGGCCCACGGCGTTTTGCATGGTTTCGATCATGTCTTCGGCCAGCTTCAACACGTCAGGCGTGATGGCCTTGATTTTTTTGCAGGTCTTCTGCAAAACGGGGTCGTCCATGTGGCGGATCTCGAGCAGGGCCATGGGGGCAGAGTTTAGCAGTTTGTTTTTTCGTGCCAATAAGGGGCCAGAGAACAGGAAAAAAAGGAGGGACAGGTAGGTTTTACAACCAGTCCTGCGGCTCCACGTCCACGCGAATCAGCGGGCGCTGTTTGTCGGGCACGGTTTTGAGCGCCAGCGCCACCGCCCGGTGACAGACACCAAAATCCCTGGCCCGTATGCTCAGTTGCCAGCGGTAGTCGTCTTTGAGTTTCGACAACGGCGCGGCGGTGGGGCCTTGCACCCAAAAGGCGTGGCCCTTCTGCTTGAATTTTTCCTGCAATTTTTCCAGTTGTGTTTTCAGCCCCAGGCTCAGTTGCACCACGCGGATCTGCTGGCTGTGGATGATCATGATCTTGATGAGATGGCTGAAAGGCGGGTAATGGTGTTTTTCACGCTGCTGGATTTCATAACGGTAAAACCCGTCGTAGTCGTGGGTCTGGGCCGCCTTGAAGAGGGGGTGTTCGGGCACCAGCGTCTGAATCAGCACCAGGCCCCGGTCCTGCCGCCGGCCGCTGCGGCCAGAGACCTGCACCAGATGCTGGAACGTGCGCTCGGTGGCGCGGAAGTCCGGCAGGTGCATGGAGCGGTCGGCGTCCAGCACACCCACCAGATGCAGGTGCTCAAAATCCAGCCCCTTCGCCAGCATCTGTGTGCCCACCAGAATGTCCACCTCCCCGGCGTGAACCCGTGCGAACAGGTGCTCCAGGGCGGTGGGGGTGACTGCGTCGCGGTCTACGCGGGCCACGGTGGCGGTGTCGAACATGGCCTCGACTTCTTCTTCGGCCCGCTGGGTGCCCACGCCGGTGCGCGACAGGTTGGGGCTGAAGCATGCGTGGCAATGCTGGGGCATGGGTTCGTCCTGACCGCAGTAATGGCACTTCAGGCGCGGGGGTTGATCCTTGGGCTGATGCACCGTGAGGGCCACCGAACAATGGGGGCAGGTAAAAAGCGTGTTGCAGTTCTTGCACAGCACCACGGTGTGATAACCCCGGCGGTTCAAAAAAATCAGGGTCTGTTTTTTGAGGTGCAGGGTGTTCTGGATTTCTTCTTTCAGTTCGGGGGTGATGCTGCCGCGCTGGCCCCGCTGGTGGGCGTCGCGCATGTTGATGAGGCGGATTTTTGGCAGTTTGGCCCCACCGTGGCGCACGTGCAGCCGCAGGTGGCGAATCATCCCCTTCTCCGCCATCCAGCGTGACTCGATGCGTGGCGTGGCGCTGCCCAGCACCAGGGGAATGCCCGCGTGTCTGCACAAAAAGGTGGCCACGTCGGTGGCGAGATAACGGGGGTCCTGATCCTGCTTGTAGCTGCCGTCGTGTTCTTCATCCACCACCACCACGGCGGGTGAAAAGGGCCGCACAAACAACGCACTGCGGGGGCCGATGACCACACTCTGGGGCCGGGCCGCCACCTGGGCCTGACTGCGCGCCCGCTGGCGGGGGGTCTGCTGGCTGTGAAAAGCCACCAGCCGCTCGCCAAAGCGGGCGCTGAGGCGGCCAATCATCTGGGTGGTGAGCGCGATTTCAGGAAACAGCAACAGCGCGCCGCGCCCCTGCTTCAGCGCCTGCTCGGCCAGTTTCAGATACACCTCTGTTTTGCCTGAGCCGGTGACACCCTCCAGCAGAAACACCGCGTGTTCGCCGGTGTGCATCGTCTGGGAGATGGCCTCATAGGCGGCGGCCTGCTCACGGTTGAGGGGCGGATTTTTGCCCCGCGTGAGGGGGGCGTCCTGGTCTGGCGCAACGTCGTCCTCTCCCGCAAAAGCCCAGGCGGCGACAAGGACGCCACTCTCGCACAGCTTCTCCAGCGGCAGGTGTTCTTTTTCGATCAGGTTGTTCACCCGTCGCTGTGTCCAGTTGTTTTTGGTGAACAGTTTGTGCAGACCCTTGTGGGCTGCCACATCCGGGCCGGGCATGGCCACATGCACCAGCCGCAAGTCCATGAACGTGGTCATGTTCTTCAGCACCACGCCCAGGGGGGTGAAATATTTGTGGCTCAGATATTTTGCCAGCGCCACCTCGGCGTGGGTGAGCGGCGCGGCTCCTTCAATGGGGCCAAGGATGGCCTTGAGGGGTGTGGCCGGGGTTTCTGCCGGGGCAGGGTCCACCGACCACACCACGGCGGGCACGGTTTCTTTTTTGAGGGGCACGGCCACCCAACAACCCACCTCTGGCGCGGGGCCGGAAAAGGTATAACTCAGGCCGCCTTCAAAAAAAATGCGGCGGCCCAGGGCAACCGCCTGAAGAACACCAGAAGACATGACAGGCATTATGGCGGGAGTGGGTGTTTAAACCCCATACACATCCCGGCGAAAATCCTTCATGGCCTCGCGCCAGGTGTCCAGCAGGCCGTGCAACAGGTCTTCGGCGCTCGCCAGGGCGTCGTCGTCGCGGTCAATCTGCCCCTTGGCGATGAGCGCATAAATGGCGGTGTAGTTGTCCATGAACAGGTCCGCGAGTTCACCCGCCCGGCGGTCGAGGTGCAGGGTGAGTTCCGAGAGGATGGCCTGGGCCTTGGCGGCGGCGGCGCTGGCTTCTTCAAAACGGCCTTCGCGGCGCAGGCGTCGGCAGCGCTGCACAAACTTCAGCGCGCTTTCATACATCATGGCCACCTGCTGCATGGGGCTGGCGCTGGAGGACTGGATTTCGACGTACTTTTCCCGTGGGTCCATGTTCAAGCCCTGCCCATTGTGACAGGTTTTGGCTTAGAGCCTGTTTACAAACAGGCTCTTGCGGGCATGGATGCCCGCATCCGAAAACCGGAGCTTTGAAAAAGCGCAGGTTTTCGCCACGCCAAGGGGGCTTTGCCCCCGCTGGCGGTGGGTTTTAAAAGTCCAGGATGGACTTTTAAAACAGGCTTTAATGGCAAAGCAGGGCTTTACAAACAGGCTGACTTGTTGATGAGGATTGAACGGGTTTGCGGGTTTGAATGGTTTTTTCTTGGCCAGTATCAGAATAGGCTTCTATAAGACAATGAAACATCGTTCCCTCCCCTCTTTGGGGGGAGGGTGGCGAGTAGCGCCGGGTGAGGGGCAGAATATAAACAAAAAAGCCAAAGAGAAATGCGATTTTCTTGTCTTTGAACAAACCCCTCACCCGGCTTTCGCGCTTCGCGCTCAGGCAGGCGGGACGCCTGCCCTACTGCGTCGGCCACCCTCTCCCCGTAAAGGGGAGAGGGGACGGTGGGGGCATTTTTTAGAATCAGAGGGGGCAGCATGGTGATTTCCACGGTGTTCACACACAAGAAAACCCAAGCCGTGTGGTTGCCCAAGTCCGTGGCGTTTCCAAAGAACGTAAAAAAGGTAGAGGTCATCTGCCTGGGGGCCGCCCGTCTCATCACCCCCGCCGGTGCGGCGTGGGACAGCTTTTTTGACGGTGAACCGGCATCGGAAGACTTTTTGAAAGAACGACCGGATTTTCCTGCAACGCACGGTGAATAACTCTGGCCAAACAGCCACTCGCCTGTAACATGCAACCCGCATGATTCTGGTGTTGGACTATCACATGGGGAACCTGGCCAACGTGTGCCGGGTGCTGAAGGAGCTGGGCGGCAAACCACGCCTGGACAACGACCCCGCGCTGCTCAAAAAAGCCCGCGCCGTGGTGCTGCCCGGCGTGGGGGCCTTTGGCGAGGCGATGTCCAAGCTGAACGAACTGAAACTGCTGCACCCCCTGCGGGACTGGCCCCTGGAAGGCCCGCCGCTTTTGGGCATCTGCCTGGGGATGCAACTGCTTTGCGACACCAGCACCGAGTTTGGCCGCCACCAGGGCCTGGGGCTGGTGCCGGGCAAGGTGATCAAGCTGCCGGGGGGCGTGAAGTCACCCCACATGGGCTGGAACCAGATTCACAAACACCACACCCACCGTCTTCTTCAGGGCGTCCGCAACGGCGATTACGTCTATTTTGTGCATGGTTATCACGCCGTGGCCAAAGACCCCGCCCACGTATTGCTCAGCACCGATTATGGCGGGCCGGTGGTGGCGGGTCTGGCGCGGGGAAACGTGGCGGGGTTTCAGTTTCACCCCGAAAAAAGCCAGGCCGTTGGGCACCGTATGTTGAAAAATTTTGTGGAGTGGGTGCAGGCATGAAGTCGTTTCTTTTTCCGGCGGTGGACATCCGGGGCGGCAAGGCGGTGCGTCTGGTGCAGGGAGACCCGGCACGGTCCAAAACCTTTTATGAAAACCCTGTGGAGGCGGCCAGGCACTGGGCCTCATTTGGTTTTGAACACCTGCACGTGGTGGACCTGGACGGGGCCTTCAGCGGCCAGCAGTCTCACCAGAGCCAGTTGGCGGAAATCGTGTCGGTCACCGGCATGAAGGTGCAGGTGGGCGGGGGTATCCGCTCGTTGCAGGCGCTGGAAAATTGTCTGGCCGCCGGGGCGTGGCGCTGCGTGGTGGGCACGGTGGCGCTGGAAAACCCGGCGCTGCTGCGGGAGATGGTGTCGGCCCACGGCACCCGCGTGGCGGTGGGGGTGGATGCCCGCGATGGCGAGGTGTCGGGCCACGGCTGGGTGAGCGGCAGCGGCAAACGAGACCTGGACTTTGTGCAGGAACTGGCCGCCATGGGCGTGGAAACCGTGATTTACACCGATATTTCGCGGGACGGCATGTTGAGCGGCCCGAACATTGACCGCCTGGGGGAAATCGCCGCGCTTGATGTGGTGAACGTGATTGCCAGCGGTGGCGTGGCCAGCGCCGCGCAGTTGTGGGCGCTCAAAAAACAGCACCCGCGCATCACCGGGGCCATCGCGGGCATGGCGCTTTACGAAGGCAAAATCGACCCGGCGGAACTGGTGCGCGGCTGATGCTGGCCCGGCGGATTATTCCCTGCCTCGACGTGACCGGCGGGCGCGTGGTGAAGGGCGTGAACTTTGTGAACCTGCGGGACGCGGGCGATCCCGTGGCCCTGGCCAAGGCATATGACCAGCAGGGGGCCGATGAACTGGTGTTCCTGGACATCACCGCCACCAGCGATGGCCGCGACACCATGAGCCACATCGTGAAAAGCGCCGCCGAACAACTCAGCATTCCTTTCACCGTGGGCGGGGGCATCCGCACCGAAGAAGACATGCGGCACATGCTGTTGTGCGGGGCAGACAAAGTGGGCGTGAACTCAGCAGCGGTGAAAAATCCTGACCTGATTGGCCAGTGCGCCCGGCGATTTGGCAGCCAGTGTGTGGTGCTGGCCATAGACGCCCGCCGCACGCCCAAAGGAAAGTTTGAAGTGGTGGTGGCGGGGGGGCGCATTCCCACGGGTCTGGACGCCATCGCCTGGGCCAAAAAGGGCGAGCGCCTGGGAGCAGGCGAAATCCTGCTCACCAGCATGGACACCGACGGCGTGAAAAAAGGTTTTGATCTGGAACTCACCCGGCGCGTGGCGGAAAAGCTGAAGATCCCCGTCATCGCCAGCGGCGGAGCAGGGGCGCGGTCGCATTTTTATGACGTGTTTCACGAGACCGGCGCAGACGCCGCCCTGGCCGCCAGCCTGTTCCATTTCGGCGAACTCACCGTGCCCGACCTGAAGCGTTACCTGCACCGCCGGGGCGTGCCCATCCGTCCGGCGGCGACGGCGAAATAAAACATCGCAACCGCCTCTTTGGTTCGCGCCAGTATCCGGAAGTTGGAGGCTGGAGGCTGGAGGCTGAAGGTTGGAGGTTGGTAAAAGAAAAGGCCCCACTCCCCCTGCCGTCATTCCCGCGAAAGCGGGAATCCAGTTGAAATATAAAAACCACCTTATTCCCCTCTCCCCTTTACGGGGAGAGGGTGGCCGCAGGCCGGGTGAGG
>CAYJOG010000023.1:0-14509 GCA_964371695.1 uncultured bacterium | reverse complement strand
CTTGTACAACTTGTCCTGTTTCAGCAGCGGCAGGGGAGACGGTTTTTAACGGCTGTTCTGGGTGACGCGCAACTGGGTGGGCAGGCTGGTGGCGTTGTCCAGCGTCAGGCGCACCATCACCAGATTTTTGTTGTGGTTGTAATCCAGTTGCCACCACTGTTTCACCAGCAGGCGCACGTCTTCGTCGGGTTTGAGTTCATAGGCATATTCCGTGCGGTTCAACTTGATCAGCGGCACCACTTCCACCGGCTCTGGCTGCACCAGCCGCGACACCAGCGCCAGCTCGCTCGCAGGCGACAGCTTGCCCGCAAAACTCAGGCGCGGGTCGCCTTTTTTCAGCCGCACCTTGCCCCGGCCGGGCCACGCCACCTCGCCTTCTTCACAGGGCTGAACACACTGAAACATCCTGTCTTTGTTGTTGCCCGAAAGCCCCCACAGCGTCAGTTGTTCTCCCTTGGGTGTGTCTTGCAGGCGCAGGCGATAGGTTTCCCTTGCCAGATTGGCCGTGAGGGGCACGGCCCGTTTGAGGATCACCGTGAGCGTCACGTCGCCCTGGCGGGCGATGGCCTGGGTTGCCCGGTCAAAGGGGCTTTCGGCAGCGCGGACGGGCGCGCCGCTCAGGGCCAGCAGCAGGCCACAGACAGTCAAAAATGAAAAGGGTTGTTTCACAGGTTTTCCTTTAAATGTCAGGCCAGACCCAGCGACTTGGCCGTCTCTTTGGCGGTCAGCAGATATTTCTGGGCCAGCAGCAGGGTGAACTGTTTTTCGTGGTCGGTGATGGGCCGCACGGGTTTGGCCGGGCTGCCCATGAGCATCACGGCTTCGTCGAACTTCTTGCCCGGCGGCACCACCGATCCAGCGGCCACCACGCTGCCGGAGGGGATCACCGCGCCATCCAGCACCATGGCCCCCATGCCAATCATCACACCGTCGCCGATGGTGCAGGCGTGCAGAATGGCCCCATGGCCAATCACGCAGTCATCCCCCACCGTGAGGGGGTTGGGGTCGGTGACGTGCAGAATGGAACCATCCTGAATGTTGGTGCGCTCACCAATGCAGATGCTGTTCACGTCGGCCCGCACCACACAGTTATACCAGATGCTGCTGTCACGCCCCACGGTGAGTTTGCCGCTCAGGCGCACGCCATCCAGCACCAGCACCCCCTCGGCCAGTTCGGGCGACGCCCCCTTATAAGGGTGCATGCTCGCCAGGGCAGAGACCATGGCGCTCAACCGGCTTTCCCCTGCAACAGGCGGGTGATGTCCAGAAGCGCCGTGGGGGCGGGCAATAGGCTGATCAGCGCGGTGGTTTTGGTGGTTTCCTGGTGAATGCGCTGGCACAGGCCCGCGTGGCCCAGCACCCGCTGGAGAGACGGCTCGGTGCGGGGCAGAGTGTTCAGGTCGTCTTCCAGGTCATCCACCCATTGCAGCAGAAAACCCAGCGACCGAGCCACCAGAAGCAGCGTGTCGGCGTGGGTGGTGCCAATGCCCAGCCCCGCCACGGCAGCCCGCATGGTGGCCTCAAACAGGCACACGGTTTTCAGTTCGTGTACCCGCAGAATCTCTGCCTCGGTGGCGGTGGTCCAGTCGCGGGCCTGCATGTCCAGCGCCTGGCCCAGCATCACGCCATCCTTGCCAATGCCAGAGAGCAGGGCGCGGGTGACGCGCCAGCGGTTTTCGCCCAGGCTTTCCAGCCCCATCAGGCCCTCGCACAGCAGGGCGTTGCCCGCCAGCAGGGCCACCGGCTCGTTGAACATGGCATGCACACTGGGGCGACCCCGGCGCATGGGGCTGTTGTCCATGCAGGGCATGTCGTCATGCACCAGCGTGTAGCAGTGAATCAGTTCCACCGCCAGGGCCACGCCCAGCAGGTGTTCGGGCGGCAGACTCACCTGCAAGGCCACCGTGAGCGCCATGGCGCCCCGCAGGCGTTTGCCGCCCCCGGCCATGGCGTAGTACATGGCCTCGCCCAGGGGGTTGGAGCGGTCGTAGCCGGTGATGTGATCCTTCACCACTTCATCCACCAGAGACGCCAGGGTGGCGTAATCCGGGTCGGTCTGAAGGGCGGCGGACTTCACGGCGGCAGTTTATGCCTCCACCCAGGAATGGCAACGGGAAGGCGCAAGAAGAACCCTTAGAACCTGTTTGAAAAGTCCATCGTGGACTTTTCAAACCCAACGCCTTCAGGGGCAAAGCCCCTTCGGCGTGGCGAAACCCTCAGCTTTTTCAAAGCTTCGGCTTTCGGCGGCGGCCATCCCTGGCCGCAAGAGCCTGTCCAAAGTGGGCCATGTTTCACATAACCCACTTTTCAAACAGGCTCTTATGCGCATAAACACGCCTATCCACGGGCTTTTGCCCGTGGCATCGACGAGTTTGAACCGTTGTTGACGCTTATTAGCGTTGCCCGATCAAGTTGTCGAAAATCTTGACCACCACTTCTTTGGTGATGGGCTTGTAAGAACCCTCCGCAATCTGCTGACGAAAATAGTTGACCTTGTCGCTGTTGACCTGGGGCAGATCGTCATAAGCCTTCTTCACGGCCAGGCGGGTTTTGGCCTGGGTGCTGACCGAAACACTGTCGGCTGCGGCTCCGGTGGATTCACTGGAGACCTTGTTTTTTTCTGTGCCAACCCGGTCGCTTTTTTGAAGCTTTTGCAGGATTGATTGCGGGATGTGACCGACGTCCATTGTTCTCACCTCCTTTCTGTGCGGGCTTTGCCCTTTGTCTTGGTCAGTTTATCGGAGGTGGCGCAGAGAACTTAAGGAAGTTTCTCAAAGTGTGGAAAAATGCATGAATCCAGATACCAGCACCGATTCGCCTGTTTTTTGACGACTCGCGCCTTGGCGTGAGCGCAGGCGCAGCAAAAATGACAAAAATCCGCAGGCAGTTGCCGAGTTTGTCAAAAAACAGACGAAATTGGCCGTTTTTTTTCCCTTTCCTTGAAATTATCCGAAGAAGTAAAAAAATAACGGATGAATAAACCGTAAAAAAACTGTCTTTTTTGTCTCCCCAAACGCCCCATTTTTGTGGCACTCGTCACAAAAAAGCACCTTGCCCAATCCTTTTTGGCGGTTTTTGGAATGAAATCTCTTGATTTAGCCCAAAGCGGAAACATTCTGGTCACAAGGTTGGCAAAAAAATTGCTATGGCAGTCCTTGTCTTGGTCCTCCACACCCACCTCGTTTAAAAGGAGCAGCATCATGGAAGAAATCCTGCGCATCGAAGAACTGAAACCGGGCATGGTGGTGGCCCAGGACACCTACAGCGTGGACGGCAAGCTGCTGGCCCCCGCGGGCACCATCCTCAGCCTTCTGGGCATCAGCCACTTATCGAAATGCGAACTGGAAGAAGTGTGGGTGGATCAGACCCAGACCACGTGGCTGCATTGACAGGAGGCTGACCAACACCCTGTTAAAATTCTTTCATGCCCACACTTCCCCTGCACATTGAGCCGCTCAAACACGGCGGGTGTATTGCTTGGCTGCTGGCCTGCCCCGCCACCGGTCAGGCCATGCTCATAGACCCGAAGATTGAAGACGTGCCGCGTTATCTCAAGGCGCTGGAAAATTACGGTTACACCCTCAAAGCGGCGCTGGACACCCACGGCCACGCCGATCACGTCACCGCCGCCCCGGCCCTGATAGAGCGCACCGGCTGCGCCCTGTGGCGTCACCACGCCGCCACGGCCCCCTGCATGACACAGGGGCTGAAAGAAGGCGACACACTGGAACTGGGTGAACACACCCTGCACGTTCACGAAGCCCCCGGCCACACCCCCGAACACGTGGTGGTGCATGGCCCCGGCGTGGTGTTCACCGGCGACACGCTGCTGCTGAAAACCTGCGGGCGCACGGATTTTCCCGGCGGCGACCCACGGGCGCTGTGGAAAAGCCTGATGCGTCTGGCCGCCCTGCCGGACGACACGATGGTGTACCCGGGACACGATTACCGGGGCCTGACGTTCCTCACCATGGCCGAGGTGAAGCGCCTGAACGACCGGCTGAAACTGCCGGGTGAAGACGCCTTTGTAGAAGTGATGGCCAACCTGGGTCTGGACCTGCCCGAAAAATTGCAGGAAAGTCTGGCCGCCGCCCGCCACTGCACGTGGCAGGAATATGCCGAGCAGCAGGGCATCGTGTTGGAATAAGAACCTGTTTTAAAAGTCCGTCGTGGACTTTTTGAACAGCCGCTGAGGCAGAAACCACCTCGGCGGAAATAGAATGAACCAATGCCCCAACCTGTTCTGATTGCCGCGCTGGCGGCGATGGGTGCGCTCATTGGCCTGGGTTTTGGCGCGGTGGGGGCGGGCGGGGCGGTGCTGAGTATTCCGGCGCTGGTGTTTCTGGCGCGGCTGCCCCTGCCCCAGGCCATGGCGGTGGCCCCCGTGATGGTGGTGTGCATGGGGCTGATGGTGAGCGCCATGGACATGCGGGTGAGCACCCCCGCTCAAAACCGCGTGCGCCTGATGACGGCCCTGATGCTGGCGCTGCCCGGTGTGCCCGGCGCGCTGGGGGGCGCGTGGCTCAACCACCAGTTGCCCCCGGCGGCCCTGGGGGTGCTGTTTGTACCGGTGGTGCTGTGGGCGGCGTGGCGCATGGTGCGCAAACCCGCCCCCTGCGCGGAACTGGAAGGGGGCGAAGAAACCCGCCGCCTCGATGCCACCGCCTTGTTCATGGGCCTGGGGCTGGGTTTCATGAGCGGCCTGCTGGGCGTGGGCGGGGGATTTCTGGCGGTGCCGCTGCTGGTGTTTTTATTTGGTTACTGCACCGGCCCGGCGGCGCGCATCAGTGCGGTGCTGATTCTGTTCAACGGCCTGTGGGCGCTGGGGGCGCATCTGTTGTTTGGGGCGTTGCCGGTGCATGGCCTGAAGGCCATGGCGGTGCTGGTGGGGGGTGGCCTGCTGGGTGTGCCGTTGGGCCTGTGGCTGCGACAGCGCCTGCCAGAGGTCTGGCTGCGCCGCAGCTTCGCTGCCGTGCTGGCGGTTTCGGCGCTGTTGGTGCAAGTGAAGGCAGGTTGATGAAAGCTGGGTAAAATAAGCCGGTGCTTCAAAACCGTCCTCCCAAGACAGACGTGAAAATTCATGCGCACCTGCACCGTCTGGTGAGCCAGCACTGCGAGCGCCTGGGTCGCACCGTGAGCGAGTGGGTGGAGGACGCCGTGACGGAAAAACTCGACCGCGAATGGCCCGGCCAGCGCGGCGGGGCAGAGGGGAAAACGTGAGCCGCCGGGCGCTGCACACAACCGCCCTGCTGCTGGCCCTGCTGCCGGGCCTGGGCTGTGCCTGGGCAGCCACAAAAGCCGCCAAGCCCCACTATGTGGTGGCGCTCTACATCAACAACGGGCGCGAATACGAAGCCCAGATCAAAACCATGCTGGGCCACCTGCTGGCCAAAATTCAAGCCCAGCCCCTGGCTTTTACGCTGTCGCTCAAACACTATCCCGACACCAATGCGCTGGCGGCGGCGCTGGAGCGGGAAGAGGCCTCCTTTTTGTACACCAACGAGGCCGAGCCAAGCCTGCTGGCAAAAGATACGGGCCACTACAGCGTCATGTCCAGCCACACCTTCATGAGCAAAGACGCATGGCCCTCGTGTCTGATGGTGCCCATCAAAAGCAATTTCAAAACCATGGGAGACCTTAAAAACCAACGGGCCACGCTGGCCACGTCGTTCAACCAGTTTGTGCAGCTCGAAAAACTGGTGGGCCAGCCGCCCACGCAGTTTTTTCGCCAGCTCAAGCCCTCGCCCAACCAGCTCAGCATTCTCTACGCCCTCTCACTGGGAGAAGCCGATGTGGGGTTTCTGAGCCAGGACACCGTGATGTTCCTCAAAAAAACAAACCCCGGCCCCGTGAAAAACCTGAAGACTCTGGCCTGCGGCAAACCCCAGCCCACCGCGCCTTTTATGGTCAACCGTCGGGTGCCCATGGCGCATCGGCAGATGATGGGCAAACTGCTTTACGCCGCTCATTACGACAGGCGTTTTGCGCAATATCACGCCCTCATGAAACTGGTGGGGCTGCATTTCATTCCCGCAACCGAAAAACGTTATGAAACGGTGTGGAAAACCCTGCGCACCTATCAACAGACCGCCACCGGCGCCAACTGGCGGCAATGGCTGCTTTATGTAGGCGGCAAGCAGGGGGGGTAAGGCCCTGCCGCCCGTTCCAGCGCCTCTGTCCATAACCGGGCCATGGCGCTCAGGCTGAAGTGCTGGCGCACACGCTGCTGTCCCGCCGCGCCGTGTTGCTGGCGCAACTCAGGGCTGACTGCATAACGCACCATGGCGGCGGCCAGGGCGGCTTCGTCGCCCGGCTTCACCAGCAGGCCGGTTTCGCCCGCCACCACCAGTTCCGGCGTGCCCCCCCCGGCGGTGGCCACCACGGGCAGGCCCGCCGCCATGGCTTCCATCACCGACACCTGCATCCCCTCGTGGTCTGAGGAAAGCACAAACAGGTCGCTTGCCGCGAGCAGCGCGGGGATGTCCGTGCGTGACCCCAGAAAGCTGATTTTCCCTGCCAGCCCCAGGTCCGCCGCCTGCTGTTTCAGGCCTGCCAGCGCCGGGGTTTCCTGACCCGCCAGCAACAGCCGGGCTGCGGGGTGCTGCGCCGCCAGACGGCCAAAGGCGCGGATGAGCAACGGGTGATTTTTCACGGGCCGCAGGTTGGCCACACACAGGACATAAAAAGCCTCCGGTTCCAGGCCCAGCGCGCCCCGCAGCGCTGGTTTGGGGAGCTGACTGATGAACGGGGTCAAGTCCAGGCCGTTATAGGCCACGGCGGTGCAGGGCAGGTGATAACCCGCCTGCGCCAGACCCTTCAGCGCCGCCTGACTGTTGGCAATCACCACGTCCACCGCGCCAAAGGTCAGTTTGTCCAGCACCACCGAGAGCGCCGTGGGGTTGTCCATGGGTTTGAGGCCCCGCAGCATCAGGCCATAAACGGGCTGGCGCGGGGCGGGATAACGCCAGCGCGCCAGCCGCCACAGCAGGTTGGTTTTGAAACCATAAGCCAGCACCAGCCGGGGGTGGGTGGCGGCGGCAATTTTCTGGAGGGCGGGCAGATGGCCCAGCAAACCCAGACGGCTTTTTTCCCCGACCCTGAGACACCGAACACTGGCGGCAAAGGTTTCGTACCTCGGCACAGCGGGGCCGGGGGTGTCCAGAAACACCACGTGATGCCGAAAACGCTGGGGGTCCAATGCCCCCAGGGCCTGGGCGCAGATCACCTCGGTGCCTCCCAGCGACGAGGAACTGAACAGATGCAGGCACACGATTGGCTCAGGGGTGTTCATGGGGGAAGTGTCAGATGTCTTGACCTTTTGGGGGAGTAGGCGCGGTGTCCCCACCGCGCTTCAGGGACACGGCGATGAGGACATCGCCGCTACTCCTGCATGCAAATATTATTACTCCGCTCTTTTTATCTCCCATGGGCCTGCACCAGCGCCTGGGCGATGTCCGCCGCCCCCGCGCCGTGTGTGTAAAGGGGCGGGTGCGCGGATGGGGGCCGGAACGACGTGATGGCCGCGAGAATGCGGGCCGTGTCCACACCGGTCACCACGTTCCAGCCCATTTCCACGGTTTCCACCCACTCGGTTTCGCTGCGCAGCGTGAGGCAGGGCACCTTGAGCCAGTAGGCCTCTTTTTGCAGACCGCCGCTGTCGGTGAGCGCCATGCGCGCCCCCGCCAGCAGGCCCGCCATATCCAGATAACCCACCGGATCGATCAGGCGGATGTCCCCACCCGGCGCAAGACCAGTCAGGTGTTTGCGGGTGCGCGGATGCACCGGAAAAACCACCGGCTCACCGGCCTGGGCAAAGGCATCCAGAATCCCCGCCAGACGCGCCGGGTCGTCAGTGTTTTCGGCCCGGTGCACGGTGGCCAGCAGATATCCGCCCGGCGCAAGCCCCAGCCCCTCGGCCACGGTGTTGCGCCCCTGGTTTTTTTGCCGGGCAAACGCCAGGGCGTCGGCCATCACGTCGCCCACCACCCGCACCCCCTGGGTGATGCCCTCGGCCTTCAGGTTTTCCACGGCGTGCGCGCCGGGGCAAAACAGCAGGTCGCTCAGGTGATCGGTGAGCACGCGGTTGATTTCTTCGGGCATGGCGCGGTTAAAGCTGCGCAGGCCCGCCTCGACATGGGCCACGGGCACGTGACACTTGGCCGCCACCAGCGCCCCCGCTAGGGTGCTGTTGGTGTCGCCATACACCAGCACACGATCGGGTTTTTCCGCCAGCAGGGTTTCTTCCAGCTTTTCCATCATGCGGCCCGTTTGCGCGCCGTGGCCACCGCTGCCCACCGCCAGATTCCACCTGGGGGCAGGAATTTCCAGCTCGTCAAAAAACACGTCGCTCATGGCGGCGTCGTAGTGCTGGCCGGTGTGCACCAGCACTTCTTCCACCCCCAGGGGGCCAAGCGCCCGGCTTACGGCGGCGGCCTTGATGAACTGGGGCCGCGCCCCGATAACGGTGAAAAGTTTCAAGGTGGGGATTGTAAAGCCTGAGAGCCCGAATGGGCTCTTGCGGGCATGAGTTTGCGAGGAGTCTTTCCAGATGCCCATTGGGGCATCTGGCCGAGCAAAGGCGATAGCGACCGCATCCGAAAGCCGAAACTTTGAAAAAGTTGAGGTTTTCGCCACGCCGAAGGAGCTTTGCCCCGGTGGGCGTTGGGTTTATACAGTCCACGACGGACTTTATAAACAGATTCTTGAGCGAATCTGCCCGTTGCCTGGATACAAAGGATGTTTTTTTCGTGCCGAAGGCCGGACTCGAACCGGCACAGGCTTGCGCCCGCCACCCCCTCAAGATGGTGTGTCTACCAATTCCACCACTTCGGCGTGGGTACTACCCCCTGTTTATACCAGATTCAGCGCCCCTGACAAAACTGGTTTTGTTGGGCGCGCTGCGGCTTGAATGGCCCGCAGATGCAAACCGGGGCTTTGAAAAAGCGAAGGGCTTCGCCACACCAAAGGGCTTCGCCCCTGAAGGCGCTGGGTTATCAAGTCTGGGACAGACCCGATAAACAGGCTTTTGGCCGAGTGCTTCACAGCACTTTGTTATTCCTTCACTTTTTCAGCCGTGGCTGAAAACAGCACAAAACCCGCCTCGGTCAAAAACTGACCCACTTCTTCAATGCCCAGTTCGGTGGCGGTTTTCCACTGGCCCTTTTTTTCGATGTCCCTGGCCACGTCGGTGTCGCTGAACCACGTCCAGCTCAGTCCCGCCGTGACGGCGCTGGAAAGACTGAGAATATAAAGGTGGGTGCCAAACTCGTCTGGCTCCAGCTTCTGTTTTTTCTGGTCGGCCTGCTGCAGGGCGCTCCAGCTCGAAAGCTGATACCCCGTCAGCTCCTGGGCGATGGACCCCAGCAACACCACGTCCGGGTCGGGCTGATCCAGCAGGTCCATGTATTCCCCCGTCAGGTTCACCACGCGTTCCAGTGTAGCCAGCAGGTCTTCGTTGCTTTTGGCCTGCGCGGGCTGCGCCACGAGAGAGAGCGCCAGCAACAGGCCCAGGCAAAGTGTTTTCCTGCGGCCTGCTCCTGAAATAAAACGTCTCTTCACCACGCGTGCTTCCTTCACACCATGACCGATTCATTCGCCATGATCCAGCTCAACAACTGGTGGCGCAGGTTGCGTTCGTCTGAAAGTTTTTCACCGTTCTGCGTGATGTAAAACACGTCGCAGGCCCCGTGGGTCCAGGGTGCGGCGCTGGCGTAGTGAATGTCGTAACCAAACCGCTGAAAGAAGCTGGAGAGCAGATACAACACGCCGTTGTCGTCGCTGGTGCTGATTTCCACCACCGTGGCGCTGTCGCTGAGGTCGTTGCGCACCACCACGTTGTGCAGGGCGGTGGTGGGGGTGCTTTTGCGTTTGCGGGCCAGCAGTTCCTCTACCGAACTCTGGCCCGTGAGCACCTCCATGAGCATGGCGCTGATGCGTTCTTCGTCAGAGTCGTACAACACCGGGCCGTCGCAATAGGTGATCTTGAGAATGTCCACCGCCACTTTGGGGTGACCCTGGCGCGTGTAGATGTCGGCGTCGTGGATGTCCACGCCCGCCGCATAAAGCGCGCCGCTGATGCGCGCCAGCAGCCCCGGCCCCGGGTCGGCCATGCAGATGGTCAGCTCACTGAAATTCACGTCCTTGTAGCGGTTGAACGACAGCGCCACCGGCTGCTCACCCGTCTGCAACGCACGCACCATCTGCAAATGCCGCACGATGGCCTCCCTGGACAGGTTCAGATAGCTGGGGGGCATGTTTTCGCAGTGGTGGTGAATGTCCTCCTCGGCCACCGGCTCCTGTGTGGCCAGGCGGTAAGCCCGCTTGACCGACTCGATGATTTCGGCCCGCCGCCCCGCTTCGTCCTGGTCGTGCTCGCCTTTTTCCAGAAAACGCAGCGTGGCCTGATACAACTCGTCGAGCCGCACGCGGTTCACGCTGTCCCAGTTGGGGGGGTTGGTGGCGATGCTGTCGGCGAGGCTGAGCAGATAGAGCATGTGCAGGCGGTTGATGGCGTAGCCGGGGTTTGGGTCCTGACAGGCGGCGGTCATGCGCTGCACGGTTTTTTCGTCGAGCTGATATTTGCGGCTGGTGCTGGGCATGAGCAGGTGTTTTTCCACCAGAAACACCACATCTTCCACGCGGTCTTTGCGAAACCCCATGCGCCGCATGATGCGCCGCACCAGCGCCGCGCCGCTCATGCAGTGTTCCGCAGGGTCGTGCAGTTTGCCAATGTCGTGCAGCCAGGTGGCCATGGCCAGATACCCCTTGCCGTCCACCTTTTCCATCACTTGCGCCGGAAAAGTCACGCCGTCATCCCCGGCGGGATAACCGATGTCCGCCATGTCGTCTCCCCCCCGGATGCGCTTGATGAGCATGAGGGTGCGCAGGGAATGTTCGCCCACCGTGAGCACGTGCGCGCCTTCGCGGGGAATGCGGAACTGCACGCCTTTCAGCTCTGGCATATACGCCTCCAGCACGCCAGTGATGAGCATGCGCCGGATGGCGTTGACGGTGTGGGGCTTGCGGAAGATTTCCAGAAACTGCCGGCCCACGGCGGCGTCAGACCGGAAGTCGTCGTCAATCAGCACCACGGCGTTTTCCAGCGCCGAATAAGTCGCCCCGGTCATGCGCAGGCCATGGGTGGCCACATAACCAAACAGCCGCATGATCAGCGGCGGGTCGTTCTCAAGGCGAATTTCGCTTTTGAGGTGCAGGCGGCCGCTCACCACGTCCACGCCCCGCTCCAGGCGCTTGGGCTGATCTTTGAGGCGGTCCAGAATGTGCCGGCAGGTGCGATAAAGCGTGTCGGTGTGGCGAAAGAACTCGTCCATGAACTGTTCCTGGGCGCTGAGGTCGGGTTTGTTCTCAAACCCCAGCAACTCGGCGATGCCCTGCTGGGCGGGGCGCGTGAGCAGGTTGTTCTCGCTCTGGCCCCGCAGGTGCAGCAACACCCGCACCGCCAGCAGAAAATCCCGCGCCCGGCGCGCCGCCCGCAGATATTGGGGCCGCACCAGTTCCTGCGTGAGCAGGGTGCGGAAAACGTCTTCGCGCCCCACGGCATAGGTGGCCTGGGTCATCCACAGGGTGTACTGGAAATCCCGCAGGCAGCCGGGGCTTTCTTTCACGTCCGGCTCCAGATTGAACACCGTCTCGTTCCACTTGCGGTGCAGGTGGCGATATTGCCGGTAACGGCTGTCCACAAAATCCAGCACTTCCAGATCACGCCGCACCGCACGGCACATGGCCCGGAAGGTGGCGGCGCTGCCCAGCACCAGACGGGCGTCCAACAGCGCCGTCTGCGAATCGTGATCGAGCTGCTTGAACTCACTCACGGGCCGGTAAAGGCAACTGAACTTCACCTGGGCCTTGTCGCCCACCTCGCGCAACAGGTGCGAGAACGTGGCGAGAAAACCAGAGAGCCAGTCGCTGTCGGCCTTGGGAATGATGGCGATGTCCACGTCGCCGTAAGGCCCGGCGTCGGCCCGTCCGCTGCCGCCGGTGAGCGCCACGGCCACCTCGCCCATCAGGCGTTTCTGCAGGGCGTCGTCCTCTTGCGCCGAAATGGCGGCGCGGGCCATGTCCCGCACCAGACGGCTGATGAACCGCCCGTGTTGCAGCACCAGCCGCCGCCCCAGTCCCCGCCGGGGTGCGGTGCGGGCCAGCATCAGCGCCTCCTGCTCAAAACGCAGGCGGTGGGCCTTGACCCGCTCGGTGAAATGCAGGACTTCGTCGGTCATCAGCCGAAGTATCACTCTCAACCAGCAATTAATTCAAGATTTCATTTATCTTGGGATGAGAGTGAATTCCTCTGTGGCTTATATTTGGTTCGCCGGTTTCGGGTTACTCGCCGTGCAGCATCAACTTGTGAAGCAAAGCGCCAATCGTGGCCCCCTGGTGCGGAAAAGTCGCCCGGCTGACGATAACCGGCAATGCGCCGTCTTCTGCTCCCAGGCGCACCATGCCCTGAAGCCCCTCCTGCAATCGCCCCGCCAGAATGCTGCCGCCCTCGTCTCCGGTGGCGGGCAACAGCAACAGAAACGTGTCTTCCTGATAACGGCACAGCAGGTCCACCTCGCGCACATGGGCCATCACATAACTCGCCACCAGCCGGGCCAGGTCTTCTCCTTTTTCAAACCCCTGGTTTTTCACCAGGTGGTGATAGGGGTTGGCCTTGACCATGATCAGGCTGAACTCCTGCTTGTAGCGGCCCGCTTTTTTGACTTCTTCCTCAAGCCGGGACAGAAAGTATTTGCGGTTGTAGGCGTGGGTGGTTTCGTCAAAGTTCGCCAGATTGCGGATTTGCCGCAATATCTCCAGCTTTTCAAACGTGAAGCCCAGAAAGTTGGAGAGCACCAGCAGCGCGTGCAGGCGGGCTTCATCCAGCGGTGCGCCCGTGGCGGTGTCGGCCACAAAAAAGCCCATGATCTCGCCCCGGTTCCACATGGGCACCACCACGGCGCAGGCGGCCTCGCCAAAACGGTTCACATATTCTCCCAGGCCCTCTGTCACCGCCTGGGTGTTTTCCAGCTTCATCATGCAGCGGCCCGTGAAGGCTTCTTTCACCGCCGGGTTTTCTGCGCCAAACCCCAGCACGGCCCCCTCGGCGTGGGTGGCGTAACCAATGGCCAGACGCGCCGCGAGCTGGCCGTCTTCGCGCAGCAACACCATCAGGCGGTCAAAGTGGCTGGCGCTTTTCAGGCCGTCCATGATGCGGTTGAGCAGGCGGAAAACCTGAAAGGGTGAGTCGTCGTTCTTGATGCGGTGCAGTTCATCAAAAATGCCGCCGATCAGGAACATCTCCAACTGGGCGGCCTTCCACTGGCGCACCAGCTGGTTGTAGTGGCGCAGGATTTCCTCCAGCTCCGGCGCACCGGGCAGGGATTCATCCACTTCGTCCTGCTTGTCCAGCCCCCCCTTGACCCGCTCGGCCAGTTGGGCCACCGGCGCCAGCGACAGCCGCGCCATGGCCCCGGCCATGGCCACCACAATGGCCATGATCACGCCGGTGGAAAACAGGAAAACCAACAGCGCCACCACCTGGCTTTTTTCACCCTGCAGCACCAGCGAAAAAATCAGGTAACTGGTGCTGAACACCTGCACCGACAACAGCACACAAAACATGATGAACCGTTTGGTGAGTTGCTGGGTCATGGTCACAGGTTGCTCTTGGGCCTTTCCGGCTCGGCGCTCGCGTCCTGCGGCAGGCAGGCCCTGGGGCCAGTCAAAACAAGGGCGTTTTCTTCTTTGCGTTTAAAGAGGTTTTTGATGCGGCGAAAGATCATCAGGTGGATTTTTTTATCCTGTTCATCCTGCTGCTGGGCGGCGTTGCCCATGTGGTGATAACACCACGCCACTTCGTTCTGACCGCTCTGGGTATAGATTTCCGCCAGTTTGAAATAGGGCAGCGGATAGGCGGGGTCCACCGTGATGGCGTCCTCCAGCTTGGGCACGGCGGCCAACGGAACCCCCTCGGCGGCGGCGGCGGCCTCGGCGCTGCGCATGAGTTCTTCGGCGTTGCGGCGGTGGGTGACAGACCCCAGGCGAATGATCATGCCCCAGGCATAAACCACCAGCACCACTGCCAATAGGCTGTAAATCAGCACCCGCAGGGGGCCGGTGTTGCGGATGAGCCGTTTTTTTGCTTCCCGGTGGTAGTAGTGGGTTTCTTCTTCTTCTTTCACCTGGCGCGGCTCTACCTTTTTCGCCTCCAGGGCGAACAACTGGCTGGCCACGTCCTGAAACAGGTCGTCTTCTTTTTGCGGGGCGGCCTGCACCGGCGCGCGGGCAATGCGAAAGCCGCACTTCGAGCAAAAGTTCTTGCCCTCGGCCACCTGATGGCCACATTGCGGACAGTCAACAAAACCGGGTGACATTAAGTGGATTGTAACGGATGAACCACCCCGCCGCCCTTTGAGCCTGTTTTAGAGTATTTTCGGAAATGGTAGAGCATTGACTTGGTGGCGCGAGTAGCCACAGGCGTCCCCGCCTGTGGTCCTGCCTGCGTTCATAT
>CAYJOG010000022.1:7399-14636 GCA_964371695.1 uncultured bacterium | reverse complement strand
GGGCTGGGTGTGCCGTTCAACGGCAGAATGGCCGCAGAGGTCACCGCTTCGCCCGGTTGTCCTTCGCCGTTGATGGCCTGCGCGGTGACGTAATAGGGCACGTCCAGCATCAGGGACACCTCGGCGCTGGAAAAACCGTTGAGTGTGGTGAACACACCCGCCAGCACGTCGCTGCCGCCCGGCGTGGTGCCCACGCTGACGGAATATCCCGTCACGCCGCTTTCCGGGTCGTCGGCCACGTCCCAGTCCGCGCCAATGCTGTGGCTGGGATTGGTGTAGGCAAAACCGGTGAGGTTGCTCACCGCCGTGGGGGGCGTGTTGTCTGCCGAAGTGGAGCCGTTGGTGGGCAAAATGCCCGCCGAGGTCACGGCTTCGCCCAGTTGTCCTTCGCCGTTGATGGCCTGCACGGTGACGTAATAGGTCACACCCAGCGTGAGGGTGACATCGGGTGTGGAAAAGGTGGTGCTGGTGGTTTGGGCAGACGCGATCACATCGTCACCGCCGGGGGTGGTGCCCACGCTGATGGAATAACCGGTGACGCCGCTCTCCGGGTCGTCGGCGGCTGTCCACGAGGCGTCCACACCATGGCTGGGCACGGTATAAGCCACGCCACTCAGGCCGCTCACCGCTGTGGGCGGCGTGGTGTCGGCGGCAGGCTGTTCCACGGGGGGGAAACCCGCCGAGGTCACGGCCTCGCCCAACAGGCCCGCGCCGTTCACGGATTGCACCGTGAGGTAATAGGTCGTGCCGATGGCGAGAGTGAGGCTGGTGTTGGTGTAGGTGTTGCCGGTGACCACCACGCCCGCGAGCACGTCGCTGCCGCCCGGCGTGGTGCCCACGCTGATGGAATAACCCGTGACGCCGCTTTCGGTGTCAGAGGAAGCCACCCACTGGCCGCCCATGCTCTGGCTGGGGCTGAAATAGGCATAACCGGTGACGGCCCCCACCGGTGAGGGAGGGGTGCTGTCCACGGTAATGCCGTCGGTGCTCGTCACGGGGCCGGGGCCCTGGCTGTCGTTGGCCAGTACATTGATGAAATAGGTGCTGCCCTGCACCAGAGAAAATCCGCTGAGCGTCACCTGGGTATCGGTGGCGGCCGCGCTGGTGGAAAGAATGTCGTTGAGACCGGCGGCGGTGCCCACACCCACGGTGTAGGCCGTCACGGTTCCGGCTTCGGTGGGCGGGGCTGTCCAGTGGGCGGTGAGGGTGTCCAGACTGGTGGTGTAATCCACGTCGTCGCCGCTCAGGCCGTCATAAAGCGCCGAAATAGAAAGCGGCGGAGGCGGCGGGGGCAGCGGGGCCAGTTGCACCACCGACGACGACGTGTAGGTGGCCACGTTGCCCGATATGTCGCCCACTTCCCACTGGAACATGTAACAGGTTCCTGCCTCCAGCGGTGTGATTTCCACCTGCAGCGGCGGGGTGGCAATGGCGGCGGAGCGCTTGCCTGCCTTCCGCACAGGTGTTGACGGAATATCCACTTGCATGATGCTGGCGAAAGTGGTGAACGTTCCGCAGGTTGCGCCATCAAAGGTGGCCGTGGCCTGTGTCACCGTGCCAGACGCGCTCAACGGGCCTTCGTTGTCATAACCGGCCACAAGGTCCAGCGTGATGCTGCCGCTGGTGTTCAGGCCATCGGCGTAGTTGATGGAACCGGCGGCGGGAGGAGCGGTGTCGGCGGCTGTCACCACGGTGATGCCGTCTGACGTGACAGCGGTGCTGAGCTGGTTTGCGCCGTTCTGCACCTGCACCGTGGCGTAATAGGTCACCCCCACGGTCAAGGGTTCCACCTGGGTATAAAAGGGATTGGTGATCAGCAGGGCGGGGCGCACGTCGCTGCCGCCGGGAGTCGTGCCCACGCTCACCCAATAACCGGTCACGCCGCTTTCGGCATCGGCAGAGGCCGCCCAGTTGAAGTCAAGCTGGGTGGTGCTGGTGGTGGTGTCTTCATCCACGCCGGTGCTCACGCCGTCAAACACCTCTACAAGCACGTCGGGCGGCGTGGTGTCAATCACCGTGGAGGCGTTCACAACGTTGCTTTCCATGCCCACGCCGTTTTTGGCCCGCACGTTGATGAAATAAGTCTGACCCTGTGTGAGGGAGAGGCCCGTGGCGGTGATGGCGGTGCTTTGACCATTGGTGGTCCAGTCCACCACGTCAATGCCGCCGGGGGTGGTACCGATGGAATAGCTGTAT
The DNA here is from genome assembly GCA_964371695.1 of uncultured bacterium. Classification (GTDB taxonomy): domain Bacteria; phylum CAYJOG01; class CAYJOG01; order CAYJOG01; family CAYJOG01; genus CAYJOG01. The sequence goes on along the minus strand of CAYJOG010000022.1, from coordinate 12,440 downwards.
TCGGCAATGCCGCTTTCGGGGTCGGTGGCCGGGTCAAAGCTGGCCGTGAGTGTGGTGGTGTCGGTGGAAAAAGGCGCTGCGGTCAGGTTCGTCACGTCGCCGGGGGGTGTGCCGTCTACATAACCCAGCTCGTCTTTCAATATCCAGCCGTTGCCGCTGTGCACGGTCCAGAAGGGATTCAGGCCGCCGGGCACGACAGAAACAGCGGTCAGTGCGCCGTAATCCAGGGCTGTCGCGGCAGCCCAGGTGGTTCCGCCGTCGGTGGTCTTGAGAATCTGCGAGGTGGCCCCCACCGCCGCGCACACGTCGGCGCTCACGCAGGCGATATCGTTGATGTCATAACCAATGCCCGTGCTGAGGGCTGTCCAGTTGGCCCCGCCATCGGTGGTTTTGAGGATGGCGCCCATGGCCATGGCCAGATAACCCGTGTTGGAATCGGCGAAATGAACCGCGCCGCCCTTGTAGCTCAGGGGCAGTGTGACGGGTGTCCAGGTGGTTCCGCCGTCGGTGGTCTGCAGGGCCGTGCCGGTGTCGCCCACCACATAAACATTGTTGGCGTCCAGCGCCTGCACATCGTTGAGCGGCATGCTGGTGCCGCTGGTCTGGGGTGTCCAGGTGCTTCCGCCGTCGGTGGTGTAAAGAATCGTGCCCATGCCGCCCACGGCCCAGCCGGTGGTGTTGTTCAGCATGTCCACGCCAAAAAGCGTCTCGCCGGTGCCGCTGGTCTGGGGGTTCCAGGTGCCGCCCATGTCGGTGGTCTGCAAAATCGCGCCCATGTCCCCCACAGCCCAGCCGGTGAACTCGTCCAGGGGGAAATCCACGGCGTTCAGGGTTTCAGACACGATGCCCGTGGTCAGGGGCATCCAGTTGACACCGCCGTCGTTGGTTTTCAGGGCCGTCCCCGTCACACCCACGGCATAACCGTTGTTGCCGTTCACCATCTGCACATCCATCAGTCCGGCGGAGTTGGTGAACACCCCCAGGTCTGTCCAGTTGAGCCCCCCATCGTTGCTGGTGGCCACCACGCTGTGCATGCCATTGAGGGTGTCGTAACCCACAATCCACAGCTCCAGGCCATTGATGGCGGCGAGGCTGTTGTATACCCCGGAGGGAAGGGGTTCGGGACTCCAGGTGGTTCCGGCGTCGTTGGTGTAGAGCAGCAGGGTCTCGCCAATGGCCCAGCCTTCGGTGGCCGAGGTGAACTTCAGGCGGGACAAGCTGCTGCCCAGCGCCATGCCGTTTTGCTGTGTCCAGGTCACACCCCCATCGGTGCTCACTCCGATGATTTCATCACTCCCCACCACCCAGCAGGTGAGGGCGTCCCCGCAGGTGATGTCAAAGAGGGGAAAGCTCACCACACTGGCGCTCCGCGGCAACTGCACGGACACCCAGGACGCATCATTGCTCTGAAGCGACCACGTGGCCCCGCCGTCGGTGGTGTTGATGATGTCGCCCCCGTCGCTCACCGCCCAGCCGGTGTTGGCGTCCACAAAATAAACGCCGGTCAGGGTGTAGGACGTCACACCGCTGGTCTGGGGCGTCCAGGAGACGCCGCCATTGGTGGTGTGGATGATCTCACCCAACATGCCCACGGCCCAGCCGGTGGTGTTGTCGATGAAAAACACGGCGTCCATCGAGGTGCCCGTGCCGCTGATCTGCTGGGTCCACACGCCCGTGGCGCTGTCCCAGGTCATCACCAGGCCGTTTTGCCCCACCGCCACACCAAAGGTGCTGGTGGGAAAGTGCAGGTCGGTGATGGAATAGTTGCTTTCCAGGCCCGGGTTGTTCACGGTGGTCCAGCTCACGCCGCCGTCGGTGGTTTTGAGCAGCACACCGTTGGCCCCCGACGCAAAGCCGATGTTGGCGTCGAACATGTGGACATCGGTGAGATTGACCACATGGGGGCGGGGGTTCTGGAACGTAGCCGCCGAAAGCGGGACGGGCAACACACCGGCCAAAGCCTGAGGAGCCTGAAGGGTGATGGCAAGGACAGTCACAAATCCTGTCCAGAACAAACCACGGCAAATGCTTCTGGCTCGTGCAATGGGCTTGGAGATGGGTGCTGACAATGTGGCCTCCCACTGACCGGCGACCGGTCAAATATGTTACGCCAGCAGAGTTGAGGGGGGCTGGCGCAAAGAATTGTACCCCCCCGTGCCCCTGTGGCCAGAAAAAACGGATTTTTGTGTCTGCTATTGGGGCCGCATTGGTTTTATGGTTCGGTTGCGGGACAATGAACTGGCCATGCTCACCCGCCGTCAGGAGCAAGCCCTTGCCCTGCTGGTGCAGGAGTATCTGGACGCCGGTGAGCCGGTGGGCAGCGCCCGGCTGAGAGAAATGATGGGCGGCGCGCTGAGCGGGGCCACGCTGCGGGGCGAACTCATGGCCCTGGGTGACATGGGTTATCTCGCCCAGCACCACGCCAGCGCCGGGCGGGTGCCCACCGATCAGGGCCTGCGGTTTTTTGTGGACCGCCTTGCCCCGGCGGCCCCCACGCCTGATCAGCAGCAGTGGCTGCACCACCTCATGGCCCACATGGAAGACTCCCTGGAAGTTTTTTTGCAGGCCCTGGCCCAGGGGCTGAGTGAGGCCAGCGGCCTGTTGTGTCTGGTGGCCCTGCATGTCACCGAAACCGCCACGCTGGAGCATGTGGACCTTTCTTATGTCAACCCCCACGAGGCGCTCTTGATCTTGGGCCTGCGGGGCGCGCCGGTGGTGAGCGCACGCCTGAAGCTGGACCAGAGCGCCCCGGCGGCGCTGATTGGGCGCGTGGCCCAGCGCCTGCGCGAATGCCTGCTGGACGCCACCCTGAGCGCGCTTTCAGAGGCGGACGTGGAAGAACTGCTCAACACCATCGCCCTGGATGAACGCCGCCTGCTGCGGTTGTCTCTGGTGCGGGCGCGGGAGTTGCTGGCGGGGGGTCGGGCCAGGCGGCAGATGCAGATGCGCGGACTGGGCCAGCTCATGCGGGGCCTGCCCCCCGCCGACACGCGGGAACTGGACGAAACTTTGCTGGAAGAAATGGGGCAACGCTTTGGCGAAGGCCCGGCGGCGATCTCGCAGGTGCTGATTGGCAGTGAAATGGCCATGGCCCCCCTTGGCCCCTTTGCCAGTGTGCGCACCTTGGCCGAACCCACCCCCGGCGTGCGCTGTCTCACCCTGCTGCTTGGCCCCAAACGCCTGCCCTATGCCCAGGCCATGGCGCTGACCAGCCTGGGCCGCCAGTGGTCTGAGAACCTGATTTAACAGGGTGTTGATAAGCACCCTGTTAACGGATATGACCGATGCACATTCAGGCCGTTTTGGCATCGGCGGCCGTTATCCTTTTTCCAACCGCTACCTTCCAATCTCCTGCCTCTGGTCTCTTGACCCCAGCCGCTTCATACTGAAAAACCGTGGACATGGCGAAGGTGTCAAAAAGGCTCGACATCAATAAAAACCCTGCCCGCGAGGACTGCTGATGCCCGGCACACTCAGCGCCGAAATCCCCTGGCAACAGGTGGATGAAGACACCCCCTCACTGTTTGGCGAGGCCGCCGGGTGGCTGGGCGTGGCGGGCCTTCTGGTGGTGGGCGGCGGCCTGGGGCTTTATGCTTGGGGGCGCGCCAGCCTGGAGAAAACCGCCGAAATCGTGTTTCAGCAGCAGGTGCGCGCCCTTTCGCGTCAGGCGGGTTATGAAGGCCGTTTGGGGTCGGTGCAGGTGGACTGGAACGGCGCGCTGCGCCTGAAGGACCTGCACCTGAGCCGCCACGGCCAGCCGGTGGTGGAACTGGATGAAGTGCAGATCGCCCTGGACACGGGGGCGCTGTTGAAAATGTGGCGGGGTGAGCCGGGCCAGCCGGTGAAAAAACTATTGCTGCAGGGCGGTCAGGTGCATCTGCATCAGCGGGCCGATGGGTCTTTGCTGCTGCCGGGGCTGAAGCGGCCCACCCACCAGCAGGCCGCCAGCCAATGGCCCCTGTTGCAGATGAGCGACGTGCGGCTGTCGGTGCATGCCCCCCTGCGGGCGCGGCCCTGGCAGGTCACCGTGGATTACGCCGACGTAGTGCAGCACCCCGGCAACCGGCTGGCGGCGGACCTGTCGTTTCACAACCCCTGGGTGGGCGAGGCCGAGGCCAAGCTGAACCTGAATCTGGACATCTGGGCGCTGAGCAGCAAGGGCTGGGCCAAGGGCCTGCGGCTGGACCCATTACTGAATGACCTGAATCTCACCCCCGCCCATCCCGATTATCGGGGGCTGGTGGCCATGGCCGCCGGGGGCACGTTTGAAGTGGCCTATGACCCCGGCAAACCCGTGGCCTATGACCTGTCGCTGGACAACGCCTGGGGGCGGCTGCGCACCGCCTATGGCTCGGTGATTTGTGAGAATAAAAAGGTGCGGTTTGACGGCCACACTTTCAGCACCAGCCCCGGCTCTTGCCTGGGGGGCACGCTGGGGTTGTCCCGCGCTTTTGGGGCGGTGGCGGAACTCACCGAAGCCAGCCACTTGCCGGTGGTGTGTCGCCATCAGGGGGCGCGGGTTGACCTGCACCCGACAGGCCCCGAAATCGACCTTTCCAGCCTGCGCTGCAACCAGGGCATCAGCCTGGACATGCGGCTTCAAAAGGCTCATTTCAAGGATGGCCTTTTGGCCCTGAAAGGCCAGGCCAAGTTCCCCGCCGCGTTTGGTTTCACGAATGTTCCACGCGGCGATTTTTCAACCTGGATTTATGGCGAAAACCCAGTCGTGGAACTTCGTGAAACATTGCGCTTCGAGGGGGCCTACAGGCCCTCCCTGAGAATGTTTCACGCAAATGTTTCACGGGTAGGGAAGGGCTTTCCGAGGATGGGTCTGGTGGCCCACGGACGGCTTCAGAAAAGCGCCGTGAAACTCTCTGGTTTCACAGCCAATTTGCGGGGACAAAAGGTGTTTGGCCGGGCTGTTCTGGACGCCACAGAAGGCCGTGTTTTTGTCTCTGTCGCAGGGCCGGAACAACCTCTTTCCGGCGAAGCAAAGGGCCTGATGGGGGCTTTTTTGAGCAAGGATGAAACGGCCCTTTTG
>CAYJOG010000022.1:1975-7389 GCA_964371695.1 uncultured bacterium | reverse complement strand
CCTTTTGCCACCCCGTCTGGGGCGTTTTCAGGGGGCTTTTTTCTCACGGGTCGGGGGGGCCAGGGCCAGTCTGAGCATGGCCCCCGCAGCGGTGCATTATCAGGGGGTTTCAGCCATGGCCAGGGGGGCAGTGGAAGTGCAGTTCCCCCCCAAAGAGAAACCTGTTTACCGCGCTCGCGCCACGGTGGTTCCAAAGCAGGGCGGGCGGTTTGACGTGGCTGTTTTTTCGGCCCGCCAGACCCCCGTTCTGGCCACGGTGGGGCGGGGATTGACCCCCCATCAGGCGGTGCAGGCCGGTTTTGTGAAAAGCCTGCCCGACGAGTTGAAGGGGGGCGTGTTTTCGGTGGCGGCGGTGGGGGTGAAAAACCGCCTGCGGGGCGTGATGGTGGGCAAGGTTTTTTGGGGCGATTTTGGCCAGACCCGCCTGCTGGCACAGGGCCAGCAAGAGGACGGCCTGTGGCGTCTGCCCACGGTGCTGGCGCTGCACCGGGAAACATTCTTTCAGGGAGACCTGTTGGTTGACCCTCAAAAGCGGGCCATTCAAGGCCAGTTCCATGCCCCGGCGGCTTCTTATGACGCCCTGCCTCTCTCCGCCAGCGCCCTTGATGGACTGGCCTATTTTCCCCTCATCAGCTCCCTTCAGGTGCAGGTCTCCGGCCCCATCGAAGAGCCTCAGGTGTTGGCCAGCGGACATGCGCAAGGCGTGTGGGGGCAGGTGGGCCAGTTGCGCACTCCCACCTTTCAGGGGCCGATGGCCCTGGTGGAAAACCCCGGCGAAGAAAACGCCAGCCTGAACTGGATTGGCCAGACCAGTTGGTTCCCCAGGACTCCCTTTGAAGCCTCCACCAACGTGGTGGAAGCCTCGGTGAGCTGGCGGGTGGCCTATGCCCGTGGCGCGGCGTTGGTGCAGGGAGAAACCCGGCTGGAAAACCCCACCAAAGGCGTCAACGAAGGCGTCTTTACCCTGGCGGTGAACAGCGCGGGTGAACTGGCTGGTGTGTTGAGCGCCAGCGTGGGCGATCTCACCCTGCTGGCCCCGCAGATTGCGGCCACCAGCCTGGGAGGCATTCTGCAAAGCCGGGGTGAGATTTCCGGCACGCTGGACGACCCCTTGCTGCGCCTGAGCCTGCGGGACGTGGCGGGGCTGAAAATCGCCCCCGGCCGCACCGCCCGCCTGCGGGGCAGCCTGAGCCTGAACGAACAGGGCGCGACGCTGGAGGGACTGACCCTGCGAGAGGGCAAAGGCAGCGCCGAGCTGGGGGGCTTCTGGGCCTTTGACCCGGCGGGTGAGCGCCATCTGGACCTGACCCTTCGGGCCATGGACCTGGCCCTGGTGGTGGCCGCCGCGCCGGTGTTTTCTGCCACGCCCCTGCCCCCCGGCGTGGGGGCGCTTTCAGGCGTGGCCGGGGGCCGGTTGAGTTACCAGCAAAACGGCAGCCCGGCCACACTCACCGGCTCGGTCGAGGCTCCGGACCTGCGGTTGCGGGGCGAGCCTTTGGGGGCTTTTCAACTGGCCCTGGAGGGCGTGGGCGACACCCTGCACCTGCGGGAGTTCAGTCTGTCTGGCTCACGGCTGCTGGTGCGGGCTGAGGGTGCCCTGAGCGAGTCTTTTGGCACGCTACGCTGGACCTTTGAGAACGTGCCCCTCTCGCTGGTGGCCACGGCGCTTTCGCTCAGCGCGCCGCTCTCTGGCGAGGTGGGCGGCGAAATGCTGGTGGAAACCCGCGAAAATGAAGACACCCAGCTAAACCTGCGGGCCAGCCTGGACACCCCCGTTGCGGGCCTTTTGACCGCCGATGCCGGCGAAGTGTCGGTGTCTGTGACCGGCCAGCGGGCCACGCTGCACACCCTGCGGCTGAAGCGGGGCCGGGGGGAGCTGTCCATCACCGGCGAGGCCCCGCTGGACCGCCACGGCCAGCTTTCTCTCAGCGTGTCGCTGGAAGACGCCGATCTCGCCCAGTGGGTAAGCGCCCTGCCGCCGGAACTCTCGATGTCGCTGCCCGCCCACGGTCAGGTGACGATCACCGGCACACCGGCCCAGCCGGTGCTGGCGGGGGTGGTGGATTTTGACCAGCCCATGGTGAGCGTCACCGGCGGCGACTGGCCACTGGTGGAAGGCGGCCACGCCCGCGCCCTCTTCACCCCCAGCCCCGCCCCCGGCAAGGACATCCTGCCCGGCCAGATCGTGCTGTCGGGCGAGGTAGAGCGCAAGGGGGCGCGGGCCACGGTGGCGGGAGAAGCCAGCCTGGGGGCCCTGCTGCGGCCCAAACCCGGACTGGTTTTTCTCTCGGCCAGCCTGAGCGCCGAGAACGCGCCGCTGGACATTCCAGACCTGTTTCAGGGCCACGGCACACTGCGCATTCTGGCCCAGGGACTCACCGGCCCCGGCGGCACGGCCCAGAAGCTGCGGTTTACCGGCACGGTGAATCTGGCGCGGGACGCCGTGTTGTTCATGTAGCCCTATGACCGCGCCGTGGCGGCCAGCCAGGGGCTCTCGGCATGGAATATGACGTGTTGCTGAACACACACCCGGCGGGCATGGAAATCCGCGGCCCTGCCCGCACACTGAGCATGGCGGTGTCGGGCGCAAGCCGCGTGGCCTCGGCCCACGGGCCTCCCAGCCTGCTGGGTCAGATGACGCTGCAACACGGCGAACTGCTTTTGCTCAACAACCGCTTTGTCATGGAAAAAGGCGGCCTGCTGCATTTCAAGCCCATCACCGGCCTGTGGCCAGAGGTGGACATCAAGGCACGCGCCCGTGTGCGGGGGCGCGATATCTCGGTGGCGCTCAAAGGTCCGCTGAACGAAATCCAGTTGCCCGACACCGGCGACACCCCGCCCGGCGTGGAGCCGCCCACCGCCACGGCGCTGTTCACCGCCAGCCCCCCCATGGACCAGAAGGAAATCCTGGCGCTGCTGTTGCGGCGCGATCTGGTGGAAGGCGCGTTGGAGACGGGCGATTTTTCTGCCGCCCTGCGCAACCAGTTGGGCGAAGTGGCGGGGGTGTATACCAGTGCGCTGTTCAGCCAGCAGGGCCGCGCCCTGGGGTTTGAGTCGCTGGATGTGACCCTCACCGAAAACAACGACCTGTTCCTGCTGGTGGAGCGGGAAGTGAAAAACGATTTTCTGCTGCACTACGAGCAGAAGTTCGACCAGGAGCAAAGCCGGTTGATGAGCGTGAAATGGCGCTTCAGCCCCGGCAGTTACCTCACCACCGCCGTAGACCACGAAAGCGAAACCAGCCTGTTTCTGGAGCAGCGCCGGAGCCTGGATTTTTAGCAGGGTGCTGATACCCCCCCCCGCTGGTGGTTCATCCGACTCAAAATGCGTAGCAGCGATGTCCCCATCGCTGCTGTAACAGTGCGGTGGGGACACCGCACCTACTCCTCATTTTTAACCAAATGAACCACTTGAAGCCATCTCTCTCATTTGAGCGAGATGGCTTCTATCGGCACTCTGCAAATGCCGTTTTTGCCGCCTGAACATAGGCCCTGATTTTTTCGTGGTCTTTCACGCTGGGGGCAGATTCCAGGCCGCTGCTGGCGTCCACTGCCTGGGGCCGGGCCTGGGCAATGGCCGTGGCCACGTTCTCTGGTTTCAGCCCCCCCGCCAGCACCAATGGCAACAGCGCCGCCGGGCGCGCCCCCACCGCCAGCCAGTCCACGGTTTGCCCCGTGCCCCCCAACTGGCCGGGCACGTGGGCGTCCACCAGCACCGCCGCCACACCCGGCGCGGCCAGGGCCGCCGTCGCCCGTGAAGTGAAATCTTCCCGCGCCGCCAGGGCGGGAAAAACCGGCAGGCCATAACGGTGGCTGAAGGCCGTGAGTTCTTCCGGGCTGTGTTCACCATGCACCTGTATGAGGTCAAACCACTTGGCCTCGCGGGGGTGAAGCTGGTCGGCCTGTGAAATCAGCGCCACCCGTTTCACGCCGCTTTCCGGCGGCACAAACAAAGCCAGAATGCCCGCCTCGTGGGCGTTGATTTTTCGCGGTCCCCCCACCAGCACAAAACCCACGGCGTCCGCCCCGGCCTCCACCGCCGCCAGCACGTCTTCTTTGCGGGTGAGGCCGCAGACCTTGATGGTGAAGGGGAAAGGAGACGGGGAGAGGGCGGCGCTCACGTTTTTTTTCGTTTCTCTGGCGGCTGCCAGATCCCGTCCACTTCCAGCCAACCCCAAAAAATGTAGTCCGGGTGATTCAACGATCTGGAAAAATAACCCATGAGGTCGGAATCGTTCAGGTGTTTGCGGTGGAAACTCTGCTCCCTTGAAATCCCTGCTTCTTCGGTTTTCGCCATCAGCCCTTCGTTAAACTCCGTGCGAACCCACCGATTGAGCGCTTCCCTGTCCGCCGGACTTTGGGGATATGTTTTCTTGATGGACCATTTCCACCGATCCGTTTCAAAAAAATGAAAAGCCACGCACGTTCCTGTGGCTTACAGCCATTCCTGCTTGCCCAGAATTTCATCCCACATGGCTTTTTCCTGATCGGTCAGTTTGTGGCCGGTGGATTTCAAACCCCTGCCGATTTTTCGCACCGTGCCGTCGGGGGAATGAAGCACCAGCACATCGGGGCGTTCCTTGGCTCCGGTGGCGGCAGCGGAAGAAGACGGGGTTTTCCGGGGCAGCTTTGGTGTGGTGGCCGTGCGCGCCATGGCCAAATTGTAGCGCACATGCTGCAAAAAAGCATGGTTTCGACACCATCTGCCCGCAAAACCTAACTCTTCTTTCCGATTTTCGGGACTTGGATGTTAGCCTTTCTGCATGCCCCAGACCGCAAGCGCCCCGGTGGCTCCGGTGCAGCCTTTTTCTCAACAAGGCGAAGGCAATGTGCTGTTTGTGCAGAACGTGTGGCACGAGCTGCTGGGGGTGGGTTTTCTCAGCACGGTGCTCAAGCGGGCCGGGTTTACGCCGTGGGTGGAGGTGTTTGGCAACACCAGACGCCTGGCCGCGCTCATTGAAGAAACCAACCCGCTGTTTGTGGGGGTGCCCGTCATCAGCGGCAGCCACGGCTGGGCCGAGCACGTGGCCCGCACGGTCAAAAACACCCACCCCCACCTGCCGGTCATCATGGGGGGGCCGCACCCCACGTTTTATCCCGACGCCATTCGCGACAGCGCCTTTGACGCCCTGGTGCGGGGCGAAGCCGAGGAATCGGTGCTGGACATGGCCGTGGCGCTGATGGGCCAGCGCAGTGTGGACGCCATCCGCGACATTCCCAACGTGGTCACCCGCCACGAAGACGGCTCCCCCCGTGTGAACCCCCTGCGGCACCTCTCTGCCAACCTGGACGACATCGGCCCCAGCGACCGCGAAATCTATCAGCGCCTGCCCTATTTTCGTCAGGAGACACTTTTCCCCGTGCTCACCACGCGGGGGTGACCCTATTCCTGCTCTTATTGTTTCAACCACCATT
>CAYJOG010000022.1:0-1965 GCA_964371695.1 uncultured bacterium | reverse complement strand
AAATGTACCGGGGCAACGGCAAGCCCATCCGCCTGCGCGACATGGATTCCGTGCTGGCGGAATGCCGCGAACTGAAAGAACGCCACGGCGCCACCTGCCTCAATTTTGTGGATGACATTTTTGGCCTGAAGCAGGACTGGGCGCTGGCTTTTCTGGACCGTTACGCCACCGAGGTGGCCGTGCCCTTTTTGTGCAACACCAAAAGCGACCTGTTTAACGAGGACATGGCCCGCGCCCTGAAAAAGGCCGGTTGCCACGCCTTGCAGTTTGGCCTGGAGTCTGCCGGTGAAGACGTGCGCAAAACCCTGCGGCGCACCGACAAAGACCACCACTACGACGCGCTCTCTGGCCTGGGGCGGAAATATGACCTCCCCCTGCGGGCGTATTACATGATCGGCGTGCCCGGCCAGGGGGTGCAGGGCAGCCTGGACACCATCACCCTGGCCCGGCGCATGGGGGTGAAATACGCCTTTGTGAGCATTTTTCAGCCCTATCCGGGCACCACGCTGGGGGACATGCTGCGCGCCCAGGGCGTGGTGGAAGACAGCCCCGACGACCTGCACCAGAGCGCGCTGAGGGCCAGCGTGGTGAAAGACACCGAGCGGCGCACCATCGAAAACCTGCAAAAACTCTCGTTCCTCATGCTCTACTTCCCCGCCCTCACGCCTCCCCTGCTGCGCCTGTGCCACCTGCCGCCCAACCGGGTGTTTGACCTGGTGTATCTGCTGAGTTTCTGGATCACCCAGGCCAGCCTCACCCGGCGGGGCCTGTGGCGCACCCTCACCTATGGCGTCAAGAACATCCGCTTTTTTTATGACAAGGAGAACAAGGCCGGTTTGCCCGCCGGGCCGTGAAGCCCCCGCCCTGGCCGTGATAAACTGCCTTCTCGTGCGGCTTGCTGCCCTGCTGAGCGGGTTTCTGTGTCTGGCCCTGTCTGGCCTGGGGACGGTGGCCCATGCCCAAAGCCTGTCGCCGCTCTCCCGCACACCGGCGGCCAAAACCGCCCCGCCCCCCACACAGGGAGAACTGGACCGCAGCCTGATACTCGCCGCCATGGCGGGAAACGCCTTGGACACCCTCATCGCCATCAAAAGCGGGGCCAATGTAGAAGTCCGCGACAGCCACGGCCTGACCGCGCTGGATTACGCCGCCCTGTTTGGCCACGCGGACGTGTTTCAGGTGCTGCTGGAACAGAAGGCCGATGTGTTCGCGCCTTCCCAGGGGCGCTACAGCCTGAAGGGCACGAGTGTGCCGGTGCATGTGGCCGCCACCCAGGCCCGACGGCTGGCCGATGACCGTTGGGCCAGCCACGCCCTTCACTATGGCGGCCACGACGTGGGCGAGCCTTGGCCTTATCGGGGCAAAATAGAGCGGGAGCCGTATCAAAACCAGTTCTGGCCCGCCACGGCGGTTTCCACACGGGGTGTGAAAACCTACCGGCCCGGCCCGGCGGCGTCAGCCCCTGGGTCAGCCCCCACGGGTGGCAGCCCTGCGCCCACCCCATCCACCGCAGTTCCGGCGGTCGGCACTTCCACCGCCGCCTGCCGGGCGCTGGAACAGACCGAAACCGACAGCCTGAACCTGTGGTGCGACCGCACAGCCCGCAAGGTCAAAAGCGCCTGTCTGGTGGCGGAATGCGGCGGGGAGCACAAAATCGAAAACGGTGCGGTGGTGTGTCTGGCCTGCAAAGGGTCTTCGCCCACCAAAATCCTCACCGCCTCTGGCGGGGGCAAGTGGGAGCTGGGCGAGGGCGGCCAACCCCTGGCCCCCGGCGCGGAACTCAAACATTTCCCCCTGGTCTGCGGCGCGGCCACCCCGTCGTTCTGCGACAAATCTGCTGGCAGCTACCGGGCCATCCTGTTGTTTCAAACCCAGTCCTGCCGCGAACTGGGCGCGTGCGAGGGCCTGCCCTGGCCGCCAGGGCCGTGAGGCTGTCCCCCTCACCCGGCGCGATGCGCCACCCTC
>CAYJOG010000021.1:0-14722 GCA_964371695.1 uncultured bacterium | reverse complement strand
GTGTTCAGCACCGTGGTGGTGTTGTAGGTGGAGTTGGTGCCTGCGCGGACAAATTCCCGGCGGGTGTCCACGGTGGTGGAGCCCGGCAGCAGGCGCAGCTTTTTGTGGTCATAACTGAAATTGGTGGCCCCCACACGGGTCATGCCGGTGCTGAGGTCAAACACCGATTGCAGGGTGGCCTTGAACTTGGCCTTGGACGAGAGCGGGGCCTCCAGAAGCCAGTCCTTTTTGGTGGTGTCAAAGCTGGTGGTCTGGCCAGGGGAGCTGTTTTTGCTGTGGTTTCTGTCCACCTTGAAGGTGAGCTTCATGTCTTTCATGAAGGAATAGGTGATGCCCGTGTAACGCGTGAACCTGCCGGAGCGCTGGTTGCCCTGGCCGTTGGCGGGCAGGTTGCGGTTGACCTGGCCCTGGTAGCCCATGATGAAACTGAGGTTCTTGCGAAAGGGCACGTCCAGGCGGGTGTCGGTCTGCACCGCCCGTGTGATGTCGCCCGAAAAATAATTGCGGCTGCTGGCGGTGTTGCCCACGTGGGTGAGCTTGATTTTTTTGGTGAGGGGCAGCGTCAGGTTCAGGCTCTGGTTGCGCGCACCGGAACGCGCCGGAGACGCGCCCAGGGTTTTGGCGATGTTCACGGTGCTCTGATAGGCCACGGCGAGACCCTTTTTGGACTGGTAATTGAGGCCGTAGGTGTTGCTGTTCTGCAAATTGGTGACGCCCGCCGAGCCGGTGCGGTTGTCGGTGCGGTTAAACCGCAGTTCCGCCCCCAGCACACTGGCTTTCCATTCCATCATGCGGTTGGCGTTCAGACTGGTTTTGAGCTGGCGGTTGTATTGAAACTTGCCCGTGAGGCCCTTGAGCAGGCCATAATCCTTGCCCCCCGCCTCCAGAAAATATCCCCCGATGCTGTTGTCGCGCAGCAGGGCCGCCGCCCCACCGCCGGGGTTGTTGCCCAGGCTCATGAACGCAGCGGTGATCTTGCCGCTTTTCAGGGGCAAAACCTTGTCCAGCGGCTGCCAGATGTTGAAGATGCCCTGATAGGGGTCCTTGCCCGCCTGCTGGCCCTGTGGCGCGCCGCCACCGGCGGGGGCCGGAGCCTCGCCAGCCCCCCCCGTGGCGGCAGGGGCCGCAGGGGTCTTGGATTCTTCAACCCGGCCACTGACCCCTTTGGGGGGAGACGACGACTCCTGCATTTTGATGCTGAGCGCCAAGGCCTTGGCGCTCAGCAGGCTTCCCGCCGTCAGCAGGCCCAGAAAAACGTTTCTTTTCACAAAGCTGGGGTGATTCATTTTGTTGTCTCGTTGAGGATTGTCATGATCCACTTTTGTTTTTTGACCGTGGGTCTTCCAGCGCATCCCTTTTCACCCGGCCAAACTTCTCCCGGTGGAGGCAGGACTTTTCCCACAATCCGCTGACCAAAAGCAAGCCCATTGACAAGAATCGGACAAAGATCAGCGAGTATCCTTTTTGGACAAAAACAGGGAATACGGCCACCCGGAAATAAAAACGGATGCTTTTGACGTGGGGGTGACATAATCATGCTCCCGAAATCATGCTTCCCCACGAAATTCGCGAGCTCAGGCAAAAACTCACCCAACAGGAGCTGGCCAGCGCCCTGGGGGTGTCGCGCCTCACGGTGCACCGCTGGGAACTGCCCCTGCACCACCCCGAGTCGCGGCGTCCCCAGGGCAAAACCCTCAAAAAACTCATGCTTTTCAAGGAGTCGGGAACCTCCTCCCGGCCCACCTTCCCCCCCTGCGACCCCTTCCCAACCCCTTTCGCCAATCTGGACCTGGACCTGTCAGGCCTGACACCAGAAGAGGCCCACTGTTTCCGTCAGGCCCTGGAAGCCCTGGAATGGGGTCACTTGGCCCATTGCCTGAGCTGTCTGGTCACGCCCAAAACACATCCCTCGCCCCACACCCAGCGGCTTTTGTGGTGCTGCCGGGTTTATCAGGGTCTCTTTCAGGACAACCAGCCCACGGCGTTGCACGGCGTGGTGGAGGAGTTGCTGCGCGAAGCAGCGGAAGGCCCCGCCCTGCTGCAACAACTCACCCATCAGGCGGCGGCTTTTTATTTCGCGTGGCCCAACCAGGCCTGTTTTCACCCGGACAGGGCGTTTTTTCACGCGGCGCTGGCCATTCGTGCGGCGGGTTCGGCCACCGCTCCCCTGGCCATGCATGGTCACGCTGCCCGCATGCAGGCGGCGCTGTATCAGGGAGAGCGCCGCCTGCACGGTTTTTTTGTGCTTGATGCAGAGAAGGCGCTGTGGGCGGCGCACACACCTTTTTCGACAGGGCTGGGGCTGGAGGCCGCCGCCCACCATGCTCACCACCAGGGCTGGATCGATGAGGCCAGAGGGTTGTTCCAGAAACTCACAGACCACGGTGAGGCCTTTGGCCTGGGTTGTTTTGAGCGCCGGGGTTATGCCGGATTATCCAACAACCTCTACTTTGGCGGGGGCACGGTGCCCGAAACGCTGGCCCTGCTGCAAAAGGGCCTGAGTACCCAGGGGCCCCCCGACGCCGCCACCCTGGCCATGCAGGGTCTGCGCGCCCGCCTCGCTGTTCAGGAGTTGTCGTTTGAAGCGGCGACCCGACTGATGGAAGAAGGCGACGCCCTGGAAACCACCCTGGGCTGGCGTGACAGTCACCTGCTGTTCACCCGCCTGTTACTCAGCCTCATTCAGGAGAACCCAGGTCGGCTGGAATCACTGTCTGACAGCGCACAGGAATTTTTCACGCCGACGTTCCCCAACAAAAACATTTTCACCATGCTCAACCTGCTGCGGGGCTGGTGCGCCCTGGCGCGGGGCCGCTTGGCCGAGGCCATGCATCACTGGCAACTGGCGCTGGAAACCAGCCGCCGCCTCAACGTGATAGACCCGCTGGCCCGCAACGCCTATTTCGCCCTCTTTTTCATCAATCTCACCGGCGGCAAATCTGCCGACGCGCAGAGCTGCTGGAACGACATGCAGCAGCAGGAAGACTGGGTGCAGGGGCTGCCGTTCATTTATCTCATGCAGGCCTATTGGGGGCTTTTTCTGGCGCTGCGGGGGCAATGGATTGAAGGAGAGCTGGAGGCGATGTCGGCCCGCTTTCACTTTCAATACAGCCAGGACCATTTCAATCACCTGCTCACGCGGCGTTTCACCGCGCTGATTCAGGACCTGGCCAAAAGCCCCGGCCACGAACAGGCCCTCGCCCAGACGGGCCGCGACCTGGAGCGGCACGGCGTGAACCCCAGCCTGTATTCCCGCGAAAACATCCGCTTCATCGCCAACCAGACACCCCAGCGCCAACCCTCTGCGCCATCCAGCCTGAGCCGCAAGGAACTGCAAACCGCCTGGATGATCAAACACCTGTGCGCGCCGGGTCATTCCTTTGACACACTGTGCCGGGTGCTGGTGAATCTGGTGGAGGAAATCACACGGGGGCGTCCGGCGGCGCTGCTGTTGTGGACGACTGAAGAAACGTGGACGGCGCTGGTGCGCACACCCCTTCAAAATCCTCACCATGCCTTTGAGTTTTTCGCCGCCCACCACGGCAGGATGACCCTTCAGGTGCAGGAGCCCGTCACCGCGGCGGAAATCGCCCTCATCTCACCGCTGCTGGATGTGGCCGCCCGCCGCCTGTCCGGCTTCACCCAAAACTGGGCGGGGCGGTTCCTGCAAGGCACAGCGCCCGGTGACAGCCCCCGGCACAACGGCCAGCAGCGGGAAGCACTGCTGGAACTGGCGGCGAATCTGGACACACCGCTGCTCATTCAGGCCCCCCCCGGCCAGGACGCCGAATCTTTTGCCCGACGTCTGCACACGCTGTCAGACAACAGAAACGGCCCATTTGTGTGCATGTCCCTCCAAAAGATTTCCCAAAACCAGCAGGTGCAAGTGTTGTTTGGCGCAACGGCAGATGTCACTTCCGGCGCGGCGCAACAACCCGGCGGACTTGTGCAGGACGCCCAGGGCGGCGTGCTGTTTATTCCTGACCTTTCGCTGCTTTCTGGCGAGGCGCAAAAAGAATTGTTTGACCATCTGGAAAAAACCCGGCGTTGGTTCACCGACGCACTGGCGGGCGGCCCTCCACTCTTCCGCCTGATGGCCGCCACATCCCGCCCCCTCACTTCGCTGGAGAAAGGCGGCCTTTTTCACCCGCCCCTTTTGTGGGCGCTTCAGCCCATTTTGATGGAGATATAAGGCGTGTCATGGAATTTCAACACTGTCTTCTGCGCCCTGAACGCTACCGGATGAATCACCATCCGCCGGGCTGGCCGTCTGCGAAACCGAAAGCAGCGGACTGCCGGACACCGCCTGACTGGGGGAGAGCAACGGACTGGCGCTCAGCGGCGGTTGCGCCGCAGCGGGCTTTTTGCTCAACTCCTGCAACGCGGAAAGCTGTTTGCTCAGCGCCGACAGAGGGTTCTCGGCATTCAGCTTCAGGCCCTTGCCGTATTTTTTGACAAGCGCCGTGAACTCATGGAGTCCCAGCAGAGTGGACACCTGCAGCACACCGTTGAATTCCTCCGTGGCCTCCTTGGACCGGCCCAGGGCGCGCAGGCACCGGCCATGGACCACTTTTTGCAAAAGGATAGAAAACACGTCGCCATCCTTGTCCTTCTCCGAAAGTTTTTTGGCCTTTTCGAGATGGGGCATGGCCTCTTTGCAACGTCCCGATTCCGCCAATCCCTCGGCCAACTTTGTGCGCACCGCGTGGGCTTCTCCTGCCCCTTTGGGGTCCAGCGTTATCAACTTCTGGAACATGGGCAAGGCGGCCCCGGCCCCCTGCAGCGCATAGGTGACCGAGGCGGCGGCGCGAAACGCACCCAGGGCGTCGCTGTTTTTTCCGGCGGCGGCATAGGCCTGATGTGCCGACAAAAAATCGCGCCGGGCCTCGGCATATCGCTTGGCCTGGGCCAGAAGCTGGGCGCGGTTTTCCAGCAGCGCCGCCATATTCTCTCTGCCGCTGCGCCCCTGGGACTTCAGCAGTGTAATGGCCTGATCCAGCAGGCGAATGCCCTCGGCGGAGCGCTTGAGCTGACCCAAAAGACCCGCGCTGGCCCCCATTGTGCGCACCCGTGCCGACAGGTCGCCTTCTTTCGCGGCCTTGGCGGTGGCCTGCTGCATCAGCGTCAGGGCGGCCTTGTAATCCTTTTGCCGGGCACGGCTTTTCGCCGCCATTTCGTCATAACGCGAGGGCACCGGCACACCCGCTCTGGCATAGGCCGCCTTGCCTTTGGCCATCCAGGCGTCGCCTCCCCTGAAGTCGTCCTGAAGATAAAGCACCAGGGCCAGATTGAGCCTGGCGTCGCCCGTTTCTTTGGAATAGCCCAGCGCGGCCAGGGACTCGGCGGCGGCCTTTAGCAAGGCAGCGGCGTTTTCAGGAGACTGTTCCATGCGGGCGGCCCCCAGCCCCCCGCGGGCCAGGGCCACACCCAGTTTCAGATCCGGGTGAAGCGCCAGGGCGGGCACAGCGATGTCCAGTGCGCGTTTGAGATAACCTTCGTCGTCCAGCACCAGCGCGTTCAGCAAAACGCAGTGGGCGTCTCTGGCTTTTTCGCAGGCGTGAAAAATGCCCACGAAGGTGGCGGCCCTGACGGTCTGGCCGCTGCCCACGGCGTCAATGAACTGATCAAAGGCGGCCACAGAGGCCACGCCTGACTGAGCCATGACGCGCCAGGCCATCACCGCCCCATAAAAACCACCCTTGGCCGACGCGGCCCCGGCGGGCGCGCCCAAACCACCACCGCAGGCCAACATCCCCAACACAAAAATCAACCGCCGCAACCGCATGGACAGAGCTAACCCAATCGCCGGAAAAAGCGCAAGCAGACTCCACATTTTTTCAGGGTGTCGTCTGACTTTTGATGAGCACCGGGCCTGCCTTCATACCGTCCCGGCTTTCATTCTCCGAGGTGTCCCTGGCCACGAGAAAATACCAGTGGGGAACATCGGGCTTCTGGGTTTCAATCCTGATTTCCTTCCGGGACGGCTCAAAGAGCTGCTCAGGGATGACCTCCTCCGGCACGCCGGTGGGAATTTCCACCACCCGGAATAGCCGGTATCCAGCAATGTCTTTTTCCTTGTTGGGAACCACCATGAGGGTGAGCACGCTTTGGCTCACCACAAAGGTCGGGGCCGCCGGGGCCACGGGGGGCTTGGTGTCGGCGGGCATGGCCAGGGCGGGGTCGGTGGCCTCGCTCAGGTTGCCGGAATAATCCACACTCTGCACCACATACCAGCGCTTCTGGCCGTTTTTGAGCGGTTTGTGCAGGTGGGTGGTGACCTGTTTGCCGAAGTCCTTGCCAATGGGCACAAAGGGGCCGGTTTCGGCCAGGGCATTGAGCACGCGATAACCCTTCAGGTCGGTGTCCTTCACCGCAGCCCACCGCAGATAAACCTTGGCATCCCCTGATTTGGCCAAAAGCCCGGCGGGCATGGAGGGCGAGAGCGTGTCGGGGGCCTTCACTTTGATCACCTCGCTGGGCTTGCTTTTGTTTTCCGACTCATCCAGGGCGATGATTTTGTAAAAATAGATTTCGTTGGCGTGAATGAGCGTGTCGGTAAACGTGTTTTTGGGCGCGCGTACAACGTTGGGGCCGATGGGCGCCATGGCGTTGGGATTTGCACCCTTGAAAACACGGTAACCGAAAAGATCGTCTTCCCGGTTGGGCAACCATCCCAGGGTGATGCCCTCGCGATTTTTGGTTTTGACCGCCAGTTTTTTGGGCGGCGCGGGGGGAATCAGGTCGGGTGAAGACAGATGACCAAAGCTGGACCGCAGGCTGCGGTTGCCGGTTTTGTCCACGGCCACCAGATAGTAGTTATACCGCTTGCCCTGCCTGAAAGTGGTGTCCACATAAGTGAGCACGCTGGGCGAGAGCGGCGTTTTGTTCAGCACCGGCAGGGGGGCGTCTGAGGCCACCGCAGCCGGAGCAGGAACAGACCCGCTGGCGTCTTCGGGGGGAGGGGCCTTCCACACCACGTCCTCGCGCAGCACCAGATAACCCTTCAGATCGGCGGCGGTGTTCTTCTCCCAGGTGATGATGGCTTTTTTGTTGTCGGGCGTGAGTTTGGCCTGCACGCCGCGCACGGGAAACGGCGGCGTGCGATCTCTGGGCACCACCTTCACCACCGGGCTGGGCGGGCTTTGGTTGCCCGCAATATCCACCATCTTCACCTGATAAAAATAGGGTTTGTCGTTGATGAGGTTTTTCTGCACAAACTCCTTGCGGGTGTAAAGCGCGGTGTTCTGTTTCTCAAAAGGCCCCATGCGGGCAAAGGCGCGATAAACGTCATAACCCAGCACGGCGTCGTGTCGAGGAAAGGCCACCATCACGCCGCCTTCATTTTCATCGGCGTATTCCGACACACTCAGCGGCGGCGGCACGGCGCTGGGTTTGGCCTCCAGCGTTTGGGCGGGAAACACCTCCACGTCGCCCCGCTGATTCATCACTCCCACCACATAGGTGTAGGTCTGGCCCGACGCGGGAGGCGTGTCCACATAAAGGCTGCCGCCGATGCTGGCCATGACGGGGAAATTGGGAACCACGCCATCGGCCCTCATGCCCAGAAAAAGGAAATCGTCCCAGTATTTTTTGAGCTGCACGGGCTCCAGGCTTTGCCACTCCTGCGGCAGTGTGCTGCGGCCCAGGGCATTTTGTTTTTCGGCGGTGACGGAGGCAAAAACGGGGAAGCTGGTGATTTGTTGAAAAGAGCTGGAAAGCGCGGCGCTTTCCTGGCCTTTGGCCACCAGTTGTTTGCCAGGGGCGCGAAACACCACAAAGCCCTCATAACCGGGGTTGGCCTTGCTGAAATAAACAAACACCTGGGTTTTGTTCGCCACCAGCACCGGCGGGTGAGCCGGCTGCCCCCTGAAGGCCGACACGCGCGACACCTTTAACGGCGGCGGCACGGCGCTGGCGTGGGGGCCGCCCCACAGGGCAAGGCCCAGCAGGGACAACAGGGTCAAAACAATTTTGAGGCGTTGGACGGACATGGTTATTTAAAAATGCTCTTGATGGTGTCCTTGATGCTGGGGAAGTCCATGCCATCCTTGGAAATTTTCACATTGGCATCGAACTTCTTGCAGATTTTCTTGGGCACCACCTCACTGGGGCCGCCAAACCAGCTTGAGACGGCATTCACCACCGCCCCCACCACTTCAAGGGCAGTGATTTTCATGCAGCCGTTCAGTTTGACCTTGGCCTTCACCGCGCCTGCTGTTTTGGTGGAAATGCTGGCCTTGCCCGCCAGCGCGCCTTCACCCACCAGGGGGATATCGGCCTCCAGCTTGGCGGCCACTTCGGCGTCGAATGTGCCCACGCCCAGTGCGCCGTCCACGTTCAGGGAGCCTTCCACAATACTCAGGTCAAACTCCTTGTTGGCGTTGAACTTGAGCTTTTTGTCGTTCTCCACCACCTTCACCGAAAACTCCTGGCCCATGAGTTTCACCGTGCCGCTGGCCTCAAACTTGGTGACGAAATCCTTGTCCCTCAAAGGAGTGCTGGAGGCCTCGCTGCGGCCCGGATCGCCGCCAAAGAAATAGGCCAGATAACTGTCATAATCGGTCTCGCCTTTGCGTTTGCCCAGGTCCAGCGCCCCCAGCACCCAGTAATAACTCCCCAACCAGTTTTTATTCTCAAGCCGCCCCGGAAACTTGCCGGTGGATTGGTCAAAGCCATAGGAGATGGCCTTGAAATAATCCATCACCGAATGGCCGCCATAACTCATGTTGTAGCGCATATCCCAGTTGATGAGTTCGTGGGCCAGCCATGTGTCAAGCACCACCGTGCCAGATTTCTTTCCCCCGCCGCCGCCACCCCAGGACGGGTCGCTCCCCCCAGACCCGGAAAACATATCCAGAGCGCTTGCAGCGTCATTGATACTCCGCCGGTATTTGGTGCAGAAATCCTGGCTGACCAGATAACCGTTGTCCACCCATTCGCTGGTGTAGTTTTCACAGACATCCATGAACTGCACCGCCAGAATGGCCGCCCGGTTTTCGACTTTTTCCCAGGTTTCTCCGCTGGGCAGGTCGCCGTTTTTGTCAATCTTCGGGATTTTGTAAATCTCCTCGTCAGAGACACAGTTGTTGCCCTCCTTGTCGCAGGAGAGATAGACATCCTTGTCTGTGAAGGTTTTTTTGCGGAAGCCCGCGTATTTGGTTTTCATCTGGCTTTCGGTGTTGGTGAAATCGCCCTTTTTGTAGTCATAGGGGTTTAACGCCCTCGCAGCGGTTATGGGAGATCCGGTTGTGTAAGGAAACAGAACGTAGCAAACGGATCCAGGGTTTTCCGCAGCCCTTTCATTATCCCGATACTCCCACGAGAGGTTATATTTTGCCTTATAGTCGTAATCGCACCACGCGGGTTTGCTCCAGGAATCACAGTCGTCAAAGTGCTGCAACAGGTTTTTCAGATTTTCCCTGGTGGTGCTGTTGGAGCTTTTTGGGCCATCCACGCAGGCGCTGAGGGCCATATCCATCCAGCGGCGTGCTTCATATTCGGCGGGGTTGTAACAGTTTTTTGAGGAGTCGCATTTCAGGGTGACTTTTTCGCCCACTTTTTCGGGCTTGTTTGTCTTGAGGAAATTAAAAGCCTTGCCAAAGGCCTTGAGCCAGGCATTGGAGGCTCGGACACCCTGCTCCATCCCCCAGATGTAGACCAGGGCGCATTGATAAATCTGCGAGGCATCCTCATCCTTGAACGCCGTCTCGCACATTTTTTTGGTGCTCCAGTGCTTGCGCATGTCGTCTTTCCACTTGGGACCCAGTTCCGACTCAAGGGCCGAAAGCTCCTTGTTGTAATCGCGGCGATACTGTTTGTGGGAGTTGTCCTCAAGCTTTTTGAGCGAGCAGTTGAAGTAGGGGTTTTTGCTGAAAATCTTGGTGCTGGGCTCGCACTTTTTGGGTTCCTTGAGTTTGGTTTCGCTGGGCACGGTTTTGTCGGTGCTGCCCAGGGCGATGTCCACGTTCAGGCCCACCAGATCCAGAATGGTCACGTTGAGGTTGCCCGACGCCAGAAACGTGCCTTTGGAAATATTGCCCTCGATTTTCATTTTGGCGATTTTCAGCGTGTCCAGCACCGTTACTTCGCCGCTGATTGAATAATCCGTTTTGCCATCCATTTTCATGCTCACGTCGGCCCGCATGAATTTTTCGTCCAGATACACCACCTTGCCGGACAAAGCGATGTCGGGCATTTCGGTTTTAAACTTCTGCACCAGGGTTCCCTTGATCTTGCTGAGCGACAGTCCCACTCCCAATTGCAGTTTGGGCTCGCCGGTGATGGTGAGGGTGAGCTTCGTTGTCTCTATCAGCACCGACAGGTTGAAGGAGGTCTTCAGAATGGTGAGCTTGCCGCTGCCGGTGAATTTGCTGTCCTTCCACGACAACGTCATGTCATAGGAAAAACCGGGTTTTTCTACAATCACCGTGGCGCTTTCAAGAAACACGCCGGTTTTGGACACCTTCAGGTTGCTCACCGAGGCTGTGCCCACCATGGGGATGTCCATGTCGCCGGTGAACTTGAGGAAGTCCTCGCCAAAGCTGGCGCTCTTGATGTTCACCACAAACGGAGCAAGACCGATTTTGCCCTTCACTTCGTCCACGGTGAAGGTGTAGTCCTGGTAAATCCTGAGATTGGTGAAGTCCAGCTCGGAGGTGAGGATTTTGATCTTGCCGGAGAAGGCGAAATAAAACTTGAGGTTCTTCACGCCAAAGTCCATGGACGTGGGTGTGATGGACAGGCCGATGAGGTCGATCTTGAGCGAGGAGGGTTTGGTGGAAGTTTTTTTGGTGAGGTCGTGGGCGGGGCTGCTGCCCAGGGAAATGCGCAGGTCCTTGAGGGGAATTTTTGTGCCGAAAAGCTCAATGTCGGCGTCCCACACAAACACCTTGTTGGTGATGTCAATGCTGGCCTTTTTGATGGCGATGCCGAACTTGGCCACGGTGAAGGACACAGGTTTGTCGAGCTGCACCGAACCGCCGGTGGGCGTGCCCGAAGAATTAAAGGCGAAATCCTTGGCCGAAAGCTCCACGTTGATCACGGGAATTTTGGCCTTGCCGGTGAGCTTGATCTCGCCCGCCGAGAGCACCACTTTGCTCACCGAGAGCTTGAGCAGTTTCACATCCACCGTGAGCGGATAGGTGAACTCTTTCTCCAGCACCGGTTTGCCGTTCTCGAATTTCAGGTTGTCAAACTTGAACGTGACCTTGTCGGCAAACTTGAAAATGCCCGCCAGCGTGACCACCAGGGGGTCTTTGTCCTTGCCTTTGGAAAAGGCGATGGAATCCAGCGCCATGCTGAAGCCGAATATCTTCCAGCTTTGTGCGGTGGCGAAAAAGAACTTGCCGTCCACGGTGCCGGAAGAAGAAATCTTGAAGTTCTTAAAGGCGAGGTCCAGGCTGAGCGTGGAGAGTTTGAGGTTGCCGTCCAGCGTCACATCCACCACCCGGTTTCCACTTTTTGGCAGATCGCTTTTTACGCTGAACTTGCTGACCTTGAGCGAGAACGGCCCCACCCCGAATTCAAAACCCGTGCTGCTTTCGGCGGCCATTGCGCCCTTGCTGTACGTGAGCGTGTCCAGCGTCAGCTTGGCTTTTTCACCCAGCAGGGCGGTGGCGTCCAGCGTCACCTTTTTGAGGGTGATTTTGAAATCTCCCTTGTCCTTCTTCCCGATCTCAAATGAAACTTCCTTGCTCAGGACAAGACTGAGCGAGCCGAGGGAGAACTTGGGATCTTTGGGCAGGGTCAAATCTCCCTTGAATCCCTCTCCTGCGATGGTGAGTTTTTTGATTCCAAACACCAGGCCATCCACGGTGAGCAGCCCGCTGAAACTGAGGCTTTCGAGTTTTTTCTTTTTGATGGAGATTTGGGCCGAGGCAAGTTTCACTTCGGCCCAGTCCAGCAGTTTTTCCTTGAACAGGCTGCCGCCAGATGACACACCTGCGGGCAGAATGTCAATGGACAAATCCTTCAGGCCATCCTTGGTGAAGTTGAGGCCCTCGATGTTGAACGCAATCTTTTTGCCCAAAAGATCAAGGCTGCTGGAAAGCGACAGCCCCAGCACCACCTCCGGCGTCTTGGGCAGTTTGCCCAGGCCAAGGGGATTGGGCAGCGTGATGGAACCCACACGGATGGACAACCCCTGCCAGGTCATGAACTTGGCGTCGGTATTGATGAACACCACCGGCAGATCGGGTTTTTCCAGGTTAATACGAACGTCACTAAAACTGAACTTGAAATTCCCCAGGTCTGGCAGGTCCAGCCCGCCGCCCAGCGTGAAACTGGTTTTGCTCAGCTTGAGCTGGCTGAACTTGATATAGGGCAGCCAACTGAGTTTGAAAGGGTTTTGAACCGACACGTCCAGCTCCACGTCCCAGCCCAGGCTGCTGATCCTGAAACGCTTGATAGGAACCCAGTCGATCCCGAACTTGAGTTTGCCCTCAAAGTCCAATGAGAAACCCGTGCTCAGACCCTTTAGTTCAATGCCCTTGAGCGACAGGCCAAACCCCGGCAAGTCAATTTCCTTCAATTTGGGAAAAGGTATGTAGCCGAACAGGTTGCCATCCATCAACACGGAAAGAGAGGCGAACTCCAGGTCCAGGTCAGGGACGTCCACCTTGATTTTGGCGCGAGGGAAGCTCACCCCCGTCACCTTTTTGCTCTTCACAAACACCTTGGCCGAGGGGAGTTTGAGGCTGCCAATGCCATCGAGGGAAAGATCGGCCAGCAGGCCCTTGGCGGGTGTAACCTCCACCGTGATGTCCTTGAGTCCTTCCTTACTGAAGGCTAGGCCATCCACGTTGAAATCAAGGGTGGTTTTGCCCAGGGTCACATGGGCAGAGGTGAATATTTCCAGGATGGTGTCGCTGGAAAGCGCCTTTTGCTGGGTGGCGAAGGGGTTGGGAATGGAGACGGCGTCCAGCCCCACCTGCAGCGGCCCCAGCTTCATTTTTTCGGTGTTGGTGTTCTCGAACATCACCATGTTCTGTGTGTTGGTTTTGAACAGGGCCTTGGCGCGTTTTTCCAGCTTTTCTGAAAACGTGGGTTTTTTGTTCTTCAGGTCAATCTTCGTGTCCTTGAAGGAAAACGTGTATTTGACCGGATCGGGCAGGTCAATGGCCCCGCCCAGGGTGAGCATGTCGTCTTCAACGTTCAGTTGGGTGAGCTTGAGGTAGGGCAGCCACTTGAAGGCGAACGGCTCCTGCTCGGACACCCCCAGGGTGACCCAGGGTTTTTTGTTTTTTACCCCCAGGTGGGTGACCTTGATGGTGTCCTCGCCAATGGTGAGCTTGCCCGACAGGGCCGCGACGAGACTTTTTTCCTTTTTGGTGAAAGTGGCTTTTTCCACCGACACCACTAGGCCGGAAACATCCAGCGACACCGGTGGGTCAAAGGAAATCTCCCCCGCCACGTTGCCTTTGGAATCCACGGTGAAACCGGTGAAGTCCGCCTTCAGATCCAGACCCTCCAGGCCCAGGGAGCCTTCGAACGTGGCTGTCACGCCTTGCTGGCTGCCGGTCACCTTGACCTTGGCCAGAGACAGCGAGACACCCTCCAGCAAAAGTGATTTTTCCAGCGACGCCTCGGCGTTGAGCACGCCTTTTTGAAAAGACAGGTTGTTGATGGAAAGTTTGCCCACGTCCGCCAGCACGCCAGAGAAATCGAATTCGGCGGACGGGGCCGAGACGGAAATCTCCCCCGTCTGGCTCACACCAAAATCAAGCCCCTGGGGCAGCGCAAGCGCCACCTGATCCAGATCAAACTGCCCCTCGGCGTGGCCCGAAAGGCGGCCACCCGACAGGGTCAGTTCCTGCACCGACAACTCAGACCCCAAGGCTTTCAGGCCACCCGTGAACGTGGCTTTTGTCACCTTGCCGCCCACCACCGTCAAGCGGCCCCCGTTCACCACCAGCGACACATCCCCTTCCGAAAGACTGAGGAAATTCTCCTGCCCGCTGGGGGGAGAAAAAGTCACTTCGCCATCGGCCAGACCATTGGCGGTGATGGGCAGCCGGGCAGTGGCCATGAGCGTCTGACTGTTCAGGTTCACACCAAGGGTCACGTCCAGCAGAAAGGGTTCCTTGAGTGTGGCGGCGTGATCCACCACCAGTTTTTCGGCGGCCAGCTTGCCTTCAAAGGGGCCCAGCTTGAAGCTTGGCAGGGTCATTTCCTTCAGCGTCACGTTGCCCTTGGGGTCAATTTCAATGGAGCCTGCCTTGAGCAGAGCGCCCTCGCCCAGCGCGGCGGAAAGATCCACCGCGCCAGCGGCTTTCACCGACAAACCGTCTGCCGTGGTGGTGGCCTCGTAGCCGGTGAAGTTGACGGGGAAACCCAGGATGGTGTTCTGGTTTTCCACCGCTCTTGCAGGCGCAGCGGCGCACAGCACCAACACGGCCAGCAGACCCGGCCGCAAAAATACAAATGTCTTTCGGAACAAGGACTTATTCACCGCTGGTGGAACCTCCGCTCATGCGCACACCGCCGCCGGGCTGGGTTTCAAAAACCAGCGGCAGGC
The DNA here is from genome assembly GCA_964371695.1 of uncultured bacterium. GTDB lineage: Bacteria > CAYJOG01 > CAYJOG01 > CAYJOG01 > CAYJOG01 > CAYJOG01. The sequence continues at coordinate 207 of CAYJOG010000021.1, read as the reverse complement.
GCATGTCCACGCTTCGCTCGCCGGTTTTGATCACCAGCACGCCCTCTGCCTTCACCTCAGCTTTTGACTTTTTGAACGAAAACCGGAGCTTGCTGATTTCCAGTTCAAAGACACCCAGCGACCCTTTCTGGGGGTCCTGCAGGTCCACCTCGCCGGTGAACCCATCGGGCGAAATCTCAAGACCATAAAAATAAAGCGGGCCAATGC
>CAYJOG010000020.1:0-14810 GCA_964371695.1 uncultured bacterium | reverse complement strand
TTATTACGGGGAGCGCACCAATACGAATCCTTTTGGGCTGGAACTGGTGGTGAAGGGCTACCGGGTGCAGCAGGTGGTGGCGGGGGGCAATTCTCTGATTCCCTATGACGGTTACGTTATCTCCCTGCACGGCCCCCAGGCGAGTCTGGCCCGCACACTCAAGCGGGGCGAGCCCATCCGTTTTGTGTTTTCCATTCGTCGGGAATGGGAAAACGTGACACAGGTCATCACCGGCGGGCCAACGCTGCTCAAAAAAGGCATGGTGAACATCACCTCTTATCAGGAGGGTTTTCATTATTCGCCCTACACCCGCAACCCCCTCACGGCGGTGGGGCGCACCATTGACAACAAACTGCTGATGGTGGTGGTGGATGGCCGGCGAAAGGGTTACAGCGTGGGGGCCAGTTATGCCGAACTGGCGCAGTATCTGCAAACCTTTGGCACCACCGACGCGGTGTGCATGGATGGCGGCGGCAGCAGCACCATGGTGATTGGCGGCGTGGTGGTGAACCGGCCCTCAGACGGCGCACAACGCAAAATCAGCAACGCCCTGGTGCTCAAACGTGTGCCCGACGTGCCTTTGAACTGAGGGTTGTCACAGACCACGTGGTCACAGTGTCGGGCCCTGTTTTGAGGCAAAAAAGCGTTGGCCGATGGCCACGGCGGCCCAGTCGTCTATGGGGCGGCGGGGCATGTTCAGGAGCCGCCGGAACCACCACAGCGGTCCCCGTGGGGCCTCGTGCAGAAAATAGAGGGCGATGCCCGCCTGGGTGGTGCCCGTTTCATCCACCACTTCTGCGGGCACGTCCAGGTCTTGCAGGTGTCTGAGAAAAGGCTCCCGGTGCGTGCCTTTGCCCACCAGGGCGCGGTCCACGCCCCGTGCGATTTCCCGCAGGTGCAGGGGCGCGTCGTCGGTCTGCTGCACGCCTTTTTGGGCAGGCGCGCCGTCTACAAAAACCGCCCAGCCGTATTTGTCACGGCCCGGATCAATCACCAGCACACGGCCCGGCGAGGGGGGAGTCATGCTTTCATGATAGGCGGCTTATTGCAGCTCTTTGAGCGCCGCCCCCAAGGCTTGGCCAATGTCGGGGTGTTCGCCGGTGTTGCTGAGGTAGAACTTGCCGTCCTGGCCAATCACGCCCCAGGCCGGATTGCTGCTGATGCCGTAGCTGGTGAAGAGTTCCTCGTGCTCATCTCGCAGGGGCAGGATGGGAAAGGTGAGGCTGTAATCGCGGGCGTAGGTGCGAATTTCGTTGTCCTCTGTTGCATCGGGGCTGGGGGTGAGGGCCAGCACCTCAAAGTTCAGGTTTTTGGCCTCGGCTTCATAGAACTTCTGCACAATGGGAAGCTCTTTGGTGCAGTGGGGACAGCGGCGGTTGAAAAAAATCAGCACCACATTCTGTTTTTTCAGCACCGACTGAAGGGCATAGGTTTTGCCGTTCAGCGCCGCCAGGGCAAACGCCGGGGCGGGTTTGCGTTTAGCCAGGTCTCCGGCGGCCCAGCGCTTCCAGGGGTCGGTGTCCCACAGGCGTGGGTCGGGATACTTGCCCTTGGTGGCGGCGGAAATCATGTCGAGAAAAGTGCCGCCGCCGCTGGTGTCCTTGGCCACTTCCAGTTGGCCGGTGGTTTGCAGGCGGCCCAGATTGTCCACCAGAAAAAACGTGCCCTTGGCCCGCACACCCAGCTTGATGCCGCCCTCCCCAAAGGCGTCCAGAAACAGGGGAAAGGAAACCCCCGCTTCTTTCAGCACGGGGTCCGCCCCGGCCTGATCGCGACCAATCACCACCACCGACACCGGCAGTTTGCCCGCTGCAAGGTGGTCATTCAGCTTTTTGAGTTCGGTCACGCAGGGGGGGCATTCTTCGCCCACAAAAACCACCACGCCGGTTTTGCCAAAAAACAGGTCGCGCAATTGCACGGTGTTGCCGGTGATGTCCTTGAGCTGCACGTCGGGCAGGGGCTGGCCCACGATGGCTTCGCCGCTCGGCACCGCGCTGGGTTTGTTCACTTCGGTCTCGGTGCCTTTGTCTTCGCCGATGGATTCTTTCGGTGCGTCTTCGCCTTCTTTGGTCACCGCAGCTTCTTTTTCCGTGCCGGGTTTTTCTTTGGACTTTTGTGAACAGCCCACCGCTGAAATCATCAGCAGGGCGCACAGGGCAGAAAGCCAAAAGGGGTGGGGCAGGCGGCGTTTTTTGAACATGACGGGAAGTATAGTGGTGGTGTTTCGGCTCACCAGTCCCGATGATGAAATCCCTCACCACCACACCCGCCGGCCCCCTGGTCCAGCTCCGGCTCACACTCAACCGCCACACGCCCGGCGTGCCGCTGTGGCTGTTTCACACCACACAAAGCACCAACACCGAGGCGAAGATCCGCCACCTGCCCCACGGGGCTGTGGCCGTGGCCACCCACCAGACACAGGGGCGGGGCCAGCATGGCCGTGTGTGGGCGCACCGGCCTGAGAACCTGGCCGCAAGCTGGGTGGTGACCGGATTATCCCCCGGCGTGTTGCCCCTGCTGCCGCTGTATACCGGCTGGTGCCTGTGGCGGGCGCTGGGGGTGTATGGCCTGGAAACCCAACTGAAGTGGCCCAACGACGTGCTGTGGCAGGGGGGCAAATTGGCGGGGATTCTGGTGGAGTCTTCCACCACCGGGAACAACACCCGTGCCGTGGTGGGCCTGGGGCTGAACCTGCTGCCGGTGGAAGGGGCAGGACTCCCCCAGGCGCCCCATGGCCCCACATCGCTCTTGCAGGCGGGTTTGCCGGTGCGTCACCGTTTGATCTGGTTGTCGGAGATTTTGGATGTTTTCTGGCGCTCGATGAAGGACCTCACCGGCGCGGGCCGGTGGTTGGCGGAGTATCGCGACGCGATGGCCTGGGCCGGTGAACGGGTGAAACTGGAGGTCTCAGAAGGCCAGCACCTGCCGGTCGTCATCCGGGGCGTGGATGACAAGGGCCGTTTGCTGGTGACGGATTCAGAAGGCCAGGAAAAACGATTTTCTGCCGCCCGTATTTTGGAAGGGGGTTGATTTTTCAGGTGCCGTGGGTGCTGATTTCAGGCCCCGCATGGTCGTGTGTATCCAGAAGAAAAAAGGCCACCAGCACGCCGATTGCCATCACGGTGCTGCCCACCCACAGCGTGCGGGCGTGGCCCAGTCGGTTGAACACCTGACCGGCGAAAATCGGTCCCAGCACCCGCGCCAGACTGGCCAGCGATTGCGCCGCGCCCAGCACGCCGCCCTGCACGTTTTCGGGCGTGCGGCGGCTGAGATATGAGGACAACGACGGATTGCTGATGCCGTTGCCAAAGGCCACGCCAAACAGGCAAAGGAGAATCAGCGGCAGCCACGCCGGAACCAGCCCCAGGGCCAGCAGTCCCCCCTTGTGCAGTGGGGCGGCCAGGGGCATCAGACCCAAAGCCAGGGCCATGAAGCATGTGCCGGTGCGAATCAGGCTGGCCTCGTGAAAACGTTTGCGCAGCTTGCCGATGGCGAACCCCTGCGTGAAAGCAATCACCGCTCCCGCCCAGAAAAAGAGATAGCCGATGTGGTCGCGACCCTGGCCCAACACTTCTTTGGCGAACAGCACAAAACTGACTTCCATGTTGGTGAAGCCGAACATGATGAGAAAAAACAGCAGTAGCGCCCCCTTCAGGCCAGGGGTGTTCCACGCCCTTTTGAGCAGCACCAGGCGTTTTTCGCGCACAGCGCCCGCCTTGCGGCGGCTGGGGTCGCTTTCTTTCAACACGGCCTGGGCGAAAATGGCGCTCAACAGGCTCAGGCCGCTCGCGAGCCAAAAGGGCGCGCCCCAACTGATTTTTTCGGCCAGGATGCCCCCCAGGGCCGGGCCGAAAATGAAACCCAGGCCAAAGGCCGCGCCAATCAGCCCCATGGCCTTGGCGCGCTGGGCGGGTTCGGTGTGATCAGCAATGTAAGCCTGCGCCACGGGCAGGTTGGCGCCGCTCACACCGGTGACAATGCGTGAGAAATACATCCACAACAGCGCCAGAGGCCCCGCCGCCGTAGACAGCGCAAACATGGCGTGGCCCGTCATGTTGCCCATCAGGCCAAACACCAGCAGGGGTTTGCGGCCATAACGGTCGCTCAGGCTGCCCCAGAAGGGGCTGAAGATGAACTGCATCAGGCTGAACAGTCCCAGCAGCCAGCCGGTGGCCGAGCCTTTCTGGGCAAAAAACAGGTGGCAGAAACGCCCCAGCCAGTCCTCTGGCATCCAGCTCAGCAGGGGGGAACCGGCCAGGATGTTTTTGACATTGGCCGCCGCCGCAGCGCCGGTGTAGGCGTCGGCAATCTGGGGCAAGAGTGGAATGACCATGCCAAAACCAAACAGGTCAATGAACACCACCATGAAAAGGGCGGTGAGGGCTTTTTTTTCGGGTGAGCGGGACATTTGAGCGCCGAGGGGCCGGTGTGGCCAAGGCCAGAGAGTGTAGCGAGCAACAGCCAAAATGTTCCAGGTGGACCAAATTGGTCAAAACCGGGACTGGCTAAGATCCCCTGACAAAACTCCACGGAGGGAGTTTTGTCAGGGGTTTTAAGCCAAGCCAAGCCTGTTCTGACGCCGCGTCTTAAACTGTGTCCATGTCCAGCTTGTCTAACCTCAACAAAACGCGCCAGAAAAGGGCCAGGGCCGTGCTGAAACACGGTGGTATTCCCCAGGCCATCGAAAACGGCGCTTTGGCTCGGCGGCTTGACCTCACGCTGTCTGAAGCATTGGTGCTGGGCCTGTGGCAGTTGGGTGTGCGCAAGTTCGTGGCGATTTTTGGCCACGGCTCCACGGATCTCGCCGAGGTGATGCGCATTTATGAAGCCGAAGGGCTGCTGGAAACCTTCAACGTGCGCAACGAGGTAGAGGCCGCCCACGTGGCCACGGCCCTGCGCTGGACCTATGGCGAACAGGCGGCGGTGATCACCAGCATCGGCCCCGGTGCTTTGCAGGCCATGGCGGGGTCTCTGGCGGCGGCCAGCAATGGCGTGGGGGTGTGGCATATTTATGGCGACGAAACCACGCGGGATGAAGGCCCCAACATGCAGCAGATTCCCAAACCCGAACAGGGGCTGTTTCTGAAACTGCTGAGCACCATGGGCGAGGCTTATAGCCTGCACACGCCCCAGGCGCTGCCCCAGGCGCTGGCGCGGGGTTTTGTGAGCACCCACCGCCCGGCCGGTGCGGGGCCGTTTTATTTGCTGCTGCCGCTCAACACACAGCCCCAGGTGATGAAAAACTTCAACCTGCTGGCGTTGCCCCAACCCGTGCCGCTGGTGCTGCCGCCTGCTCAGGATGAAACCCTGCTGCATGAAGCGGCTCGCTGGCTGAAACAGGCCCGGCGTGTGGTAGTGAAAGTGGGGGGCGGCGGTCGCCATCTGGGGCCGTTGCTGGCGGATTTTCTGGAGGCGGTGGATGGCATGCTGGTGCATACGCCGGGTGCCGGGGGCGTGTTGCCCTATGGGCACCCGCGCAACATGACGGTGGGGGGCAGCAAGGGCAGCCTGTGCGGCAATTTCGCCATGGAGGGGGCCGATCTGCTGGTGGCCATCGGCACGCGGGCGGTGTGCCAGAGCGACAGCTCTCGCACGGCTTATCCCAAGGTGAAACGGGTGATTCACCTGAGCGGCGGATTCCACGAGGCCACCCATTACCGCCACGGTCTGGCGCTGGTGGGCGATGCCGGGGGCACGCTCAAAAATCTGCTGCCGTTGCTGGGGGCGCAGGCGCATAAAAACAGTTCGTGGCTGAAGGCCTGCGCGGCGCAGAAAGAAAAATGGCAGCGCTTCAAACAGGCCCGTTATGACCAACCCACGTTGTTTGATGAAACCTGGGGGCGCGAGGTACTCACGCAGCCCGCAGCGATTTTCGCCGCATCAAGGTTTGTAAACAGCGTGGGCGGTGTGAAATATTTCGACGCGGGAGACGTGCAGGCGAATGGTTTTCAGGTGGTGGAAGATGACACGCCGTTTCAGACCTTCACCGAAACCGGAGCCAGTTACATGGGCTTCGCCACCAGCGCCCTGGTGGCCGGTGGGCTGGCGAAGGAACCCCGATTCGCCGTGGCGTTCACCGGCGATGGTTCCTTCATGATGAATCCGCAAACCCTGATTGATGCGGTGGAACACCGGGTTCATGCCTGCATTCTGCTCATGGACAACCGCGCCATGGGGGCCATCGCCTCGCTGCAAAAAGCCCAGTACGCCCACACCTATAAAACCCACGACAGTGTGGTGGTGGACTATGTGCGCATGGCCTCGGCGGTGCGGGGGGTGAAGGCAATTTTTGGGGGCTGGTCGGTGGCGTCGCTGAAGGCTGCGCTGAAAAAAGCCCATGCCTACAACGGCCTGAGCCTGATTCATCTGCCGGTGTATTTTGGTGAAAACCCGCTGGGGGGACTGGGGGCCTTTGGCCGCTGGAACGTGGGCAACTGGTGTGAGGACGTGCAGGAGATGCGACAGGAAATCGGGTTATAACTTGATGTTGATGTATTTCGTCTGAAGGTATTCCTGAATGCCCCAACTGCCGCCTTCGCGGCCGTAACCACTTTGTTTGACGCCGCCGAAGGGAATCTCCGCCGAGGCAATCACCAGATTGTTCACGCCCACCATGCCCACCTCCAGCGCCTCGCTGGCGAGAAACGCCGTGCGGGTGTTTTGCGTAAACACATAACCGGCCAAACCGTAATCGGTGTTGTTGGCGCGGGTGATCACCTCGTCGAAGGTGTCAAACGTGGCCACGGGGGCCACGGGGCCAAAAGGCTCCGTGCGCATCACGGCCATGTCGTCGGTCACGCCGGTGAGCACGGCGGGTTCAAAAAAATAACCCTTGTCGAACTTGCTGCTGCGGCAACCCCCCGTGATCAGTGAGGCCCCGGCCCCCACCGCCTGCTGCACCAGCGATTCCGCGCCAGCCAAGCCCCGTGCGCTGGTAAGCGGCCCCAGGTCCGTGCCCGTTTCCAGGCCATTGCCCAGGCGCAGTGATCGGGTCACCTCCACAAAAGTTTTCAGAAATTTCTTGGCCACGGACTGGTGAACAAACAGTCGGCTGGTGGCGATGCACACCTGGCCGTTGTTGCGGAACTTTCCCAGCGCCGCAATGCGGGCGGCGTCTTCCACGTCGGCGTCTTCAAACACAATCAGGGGGGCGTGGCCGCCCAGCTCCATGGTGAGTTTCTTAAGGCCCGCTGCGGCTTGTTCGGCCACCACTCTGCCCACGCGCACCCAGCCGGAGAGGCTGATTTATTTGAAGACCGGGCTGTTCACCAGATGGGCGCTGATGGCCGCCGGGTCGCCGGTGAGCAGCCCCAGCACACCCGGCGGCAAACCGGCTTCTTCGCACAGCCGCGCCATCCACATGCAGGCCAGGGGGCATTCTTCGGCGGGTTTCACAATCACGCTGCAACCGGCGGCCAGGGCGGCGGCCATTTTGCGGGCGGGCAACAGCACCGGAAAGTTCCAGGGTGTGAACGCCGCCACGGGGCCGGTGGGCTGCAGCATCACCATCAGGCGATGGGCGCGGGAATGACCGTCGATGATCTGGCCATAGGCGCGTTTGGCTTCTTCGGCGTACCACTCAAACTGTTCGGCGGCGGCGCGGATTTCGCCGGTGGCCTCGGCCAGGGGTTTGCCCTGTTCCTGCGTGAGCACGCGGGCCATGTCGGGGGCCTGCTGCTGCATGGCGTCGGCCACCTTGCGCAGAAGCCGTGCGCGGTCCCAGGCCGCTGTGTTGCGCCACGTTTCAAAACCCCTTTTGGCGGCCTCAAGCGCTTCGTCCATGTCCTGCACCGTGGCGTGGGCAACGGCGGCAAAGACTTCTTCGGTGGCTGGGTTGATGACCTCGATCTGCCCGCCATCGCTGGCCCTGCGCCACTCCCCGTTGATCAAAAGCCCGTTTGAAAAGTCCATGAAGCCTCCCGCTGGATTTTGGCTTAATTCATGTGCCTAAAGTTGGTAAAACCGGAGTAGCGGCGATGTCCTCATCGCCGTTTGATCTGAGCGCGGTGAGGACACCGCGCCTACTCCTTTTTTTATAAAAATGCTTTAATAACTCAACGCATACACCATCACGTTCACACCAAAACGCAGTGCGGCGCGGTGCATGGGTTCGGGTACGTTGTGCACACTCAGGTCTTCCATGCCGTCGCCGATGTCGCTTTCGACAGTGTATAAAAACACCACACGGCCATTGCGCACAATGCCCAGGGCCTGGGGGGCTTTGTTGTCGTGTTTGTGTACCTTGGGCGGGCCGCTGCCAAAGTCATACACCGTGTGATAGACGGGGTGATCAAAGGGCAGCGGCACGAGTTTTTCACCGGGAAAAAGCGCCAGCAGCTCACGCCGCAGGCTTTTGTCCATGCCGTAGTTGTCGTCACCCCACACAAGCCCCCCAACGGTCACGTATCGCCGCAGGTTTTCGCGCTCGGCGGGCGTGAAGCGGATGTTGCCGTGACCTGTGAAATAAACCAGCGGCAGCGAAAAAATCAGGCTGTCCAGCGGCTGCACTTCCACCGGGTCTGGTGCGGCGTCCAGACCAGTGTTGTCCCGCAGTTCCCGCAGCAGGTTGGGCAGTGAACTGGGGTTGGCGTACCAGTCGCCACCGCCGCCATAACGCAGCTTGCCGATGTTGATGCGGTTGGGGGGGAGTTCGCGGGGGGGAGCGCCCATGGCTGGTGGTGTCAGCAGGGCGATGAGAAACAGGGCGACCATGATGGGAATCCGGTGCAACCCGAAATTGGGAAGTTGGCAGCAGGATGTCGGAAAAAGAAATAGGCCGCCCTTTCCCCTCTCCCGTGCTTTGCCTGGGAGAGGGTGGTTGCTGCCGGAGCGCAGCGCAGGCAGGAACCGGGTGAGGGCGATGTGAAAAACAACCCAAAAAGATTTTGTCTTTTGCTTAAACCCCTCACCCGGCCTTCGGCCACCCTCTCCCCGTAAAGGGGAGAGGGGAATAAGGTGGTTTATATATTTGAGATGGCTTCCCGCTTTCGCGGGAAAGGCGGTGGCTGGTGGGTGATGACAATCCATCAAGGGGAGTTGCTGTTTTGAAACAATCCGTAACCGCATCACGCCACACCCCGCCTGCGCCGCCAAGCCCATTCCAGCGTCAGGGCCGCCAGCAGCACGGCCAGGGGCCAGGGGCTGCGGGCCAGGTCGTTTTCCTGCACCCGCAGATGGTAAACCGGCTTGGGTTTAAGCGCCTCGAGCGCGGCCGTCAGTTCGCCCGCGGGCAAAAAACGCCCCTGCGTGACGGCAGCCAGCGCCTTGAGGGCAGCGGGGTCTGCGCTGGTGCTGCTCATTTCGATGTCCTGTTTTTCCACCACAAAATCCTTTTGCGTCACAAACTGGCCATCGGGGGTGCTCAGGCGCGCCGTGAGGGTGCAAGGCCCGGCGGGCAGGGGGCCGGAGGCATAAGACACCTTGCCACGGTTCTGAAACACCACCGAATGGGTGCGGCCCGGACAGCGGGTGGTGAGATTGAGTTTGCCCGATTTGAGCAGGTCGAAATCAGACCCATAGGCTTCTGCCGTGGCGCTGATTTTTTCGCCTTCATTCAGGCGGGTTTTTTCCAGATTCAAGAGCAGGCGCTGGGGGGCCGATTTGTCCGTCAGCCAGTCCGCCACGGCGCGAAAAAGCACCGTGGCTTCTTCGCGGCTCTGTTCACGGCCCTGGGGGGCCAGAAACCATGTCCAGAAATCTGGTGAATAAAGGGCGCACTGGCGGCCCTGTGTGCTGCTGCAAACCAGCAGGGGATAACGCTCTGCGCCGCCCGCCGCGCTGGTGGCCCACAACACCACCTGCTCTGCCGGGGGTTGTGGCGCGGCGCTGAGCAGGCGCAGGGGCGGCCACTGCGCCAGTTTGGGTGGCGGATTGTCACCCAGCAGACGGGCCAGCATGGGGCCGGGGGCAGGGCGGTATTGAGACCGCTGCAATGCCCTGGGGGCGGGCAGGCGTGGATTTAAAAACGCCCCCGCCGGGCTGCCATAAATCCACCAGCCTCCCAAAGCCCCCTGGCGGATGTTGTTCAGCACCGCCGCCGCCGCGCCCCCCAGGTGTCGGGTCTGGGTTTCTCCCAGCACCAGCAGGTCCACACCACTGGTCGCCAGGGTTTGCGTCAGGCGCTGGCGGGTTTGTGGGCCTTTCCAGAGGGAGCGGTTTTGTGTGGTCTGTCCGGGGGCGTCCAGAATCGCCCGCGCCACCTCGCCCCGCTCCTGGGCCAGAAACCGGGCCATGGCCCCCAACGCCGGGTCGGGTTTTCCCCACACCACCACAGACCGGGCATTGCTGAAGTTCACCTTGATGAGGCGCTGCTGCTGATTGTTGGCCAGTTGGGTTTCACCCGGTGCGGGCGGCACGCGCACACTCAATTTGGCAAAACCACCCTGCTTGAGCACCGTTTTGACCGCGAGGTGTTTTTCGGTTTCCTGTGGCGCAAAACGCACGGCCAGTTGTTTGAGGGGTTGGCCGGGGGCGGTGAAGGTGACCTGCGCCGAGGCGGGGCCCTGACGGTTGCGGCGCAGGGTGAAGGTGGTTTCAAAAGGTTCTTCCTGCGCCACGGTCTGAGGTGCGCTCAGGTTTTGTATTTCCAGGTCCACCTCGCGGTTTTCCTTTCCCAGGGGCGAGATCAGCACGGTGGCCCCCAGCCGCGTGAGCGCGGGGGCGGCGGCCTCCAGCGGCGGGCCGTGGGTGATGCGGCCATCGCTCAGCAGCACCACGGCGCGGGTGAGGCGTTCGTCCATGGTTTCCGTCAGGGCCAGCAGGTCTTCTCCCAGTGGGCTGGTGGCGCCGGTGGGGGAGGGGGGCGCGGGGGGGGTGGGGGGGCTGGGCTTTCACCTCTTTGCCCTGGTCCCCCACCAGGGCCAGATGCACGGCGTAGCGGTTTTTCAGTTGGGCCTTCAGTTTCAGCGCCAATGCAGACGCCTGGGCGTAGCGGCTGGGGGGCGCGTCTTTCAGCCCCATGCTTTTGCTCTGATCCACCACCAGCCACAGGTCGTTGGGAATGGGGGTGCGCACTTTTTTTATCTGTTTGGGGCCCATGAACAGCACCAGCAGCATCAGCACCGCCACCAGCCGCAGCACGCCCCAGGCAAAACGCACGGCGAGGGGGACTTCTGCCGGGCGGCGCAAGAGGCCCAGGCCCATCACCACCACCGCCGCTCCCAGCAACAGGGCGGTGTAAAAGGGCGGCAACAGCCAGAAATAATGGATTTCCGTCACGGTGTCCGGGTCAATTCGTTCCGATTCCAATTCAAAAGAGCGGAATTGGAATCTTTTAATTGGCCTTGCCATTCGTCGTGAATGGCTGCGGCCCGGCGCGGCGCAGGCAAAGCCCGCTTGCGCCGCAAACACCTGTGGCCCTTTCTGGGCCTCGGTGTTTGAGTCGAATTCATCCATGAATTCATATCAATTCTTTTCCTCCTTTTTGTTTTATTCCTTGCTGGCGGGCAGGCTACGCCTTACTGGGTTTAGCGCTATCCCGGTTTAGAATTGATATCAAACGTAATAGAAAAAGGAGCGTCAAAGTCCAGGGCGAAACGTTGGGTGTGGCCTTTTTGTGGCAAAGGGGCCGGGCCGCCGTCCATGGACCAGCCGGGGGGCAGGTAGACGTGCATCAGGCCCTTCCGGCGGCAGTTGGTGGTGAAGCGAACCGTGAGCCGTTCGTCGCTCTGGGTTTCTTCGGCCCATTCTCCCAGGCCAGCGGCGTCTGACCACGAACCCGCGAAAAAGCAGGGTTTCTCTGGCAATGGGGCCACCAGCAGCAGGCGGTGTGCGCCCGACGCGAGCGTCAGGTTCAGTTCCTCGGTGGACTGAATCACGCGGGTCTGGCGTTCGTCCAGGTCCAGGCACAGCAGGGGACCGACCTCTGCAAAGAGACCGGCGGGCAATTTGATTTCCTGTTCATGGGTTTCCAGATTCACCAGCAGCAGCAACTGGCGGCCCAGGGTGTCCTGGGGCAACTGGTTGCGGACAAGGCGGGGGAAAAGGGTGTCGTCAAAACCCGGCAGGTCCGTTTGCAGCGGCCAGGGCCCCATGGCTTTGGACAACCAGCGCAGCGGGGTTTTGCCCAGGCGCTGGGGCAGGTCGCCCATCAGCCGCATGCCCCCGGTCATCACACAGGTGCGCAGTTGTGTGCGGGACTGTGTGCGGGAAAGCTGCGTGTTGGTTTCGCGCACCAGCAGGCAGTCGGGGTCGTTCCACCACCACTGGCCGTGCAGGTGCTGGCGGTTGAGGGGGGTGAGCAGACCCCAGCGGGCCGAGGGTTCCGCGCCAAACGAAAAAGCGTGCATCAGGGGGGATTCCCAGTAGGGGGCGGTGTCCGGGCCAACCCGCATGGTGTCAAAAATGCCCACGGCGGGCAAAAGCGGCATGCCGCAGCCCAGCAGCGTGGTTTTTTCACCGGCGGTCTGGCGAATCAGTTCCAGCGCCTTGCGGGCGCTGAACAGGCGGGTTTCGTCTGTCCGGTGACGTTTGCCCGGCAAAAAACCGGCAAACAGAAAATCCATTTTCAAAAAGGTGAAGCCCCATTCTTCCACCATTTTGCGGGTCCACTTTTCCAGCATTTCCAGCACCTGGGGGTGAGAGGGATCCCACGCCAGCACACGTCCCCCCCACAGGGGGTTGAAACCGGCCCCACGGGGCCTACCGTGTTTGTTTTTCAGCAGGCGCTCTGGGTGTTGGCGGGCCAGAGGGGCCGTGGGGCGGGTATAAAACGGGGCCCACCACAGGCCGGGGGTGTAACCTTTTTCTTCGATGTCCTGCACCATGGGGCGCAGGGAATGGCCGAACTTGCCATTGGTGTTGTGCCAGTGGCCGATGTCCTTTTGCCAGCCGTCGTCCAGTTGAATCATGTCCACCGGCAGGGTGATTTTGTGCCGGGCCATCATGTCCGTGGCCTGTCGCACATCGTCTTCCTTCACGCGGGTGAAAAGTTCATACCAGGTGCAGACGCCGCTCAGGGGGTGGCCCTTCACGCGGGGGGCCATGTGCTGGGCCACGAGGGCGGCGTGTTCCTGCAACAGCGTGTTAAGCGAAGTGCCGATGCTGAGCCACGCGGTGTCCAGTTCAAACGGTTGGCCCTCTTTCAGCAACACGCCGTCGGTATCCATGCGCAGGCACAACGAAACCCCATCGGTTTCTTTGGCTTTGACCTCTACCGAAGTGATGGCCTGATGGGCGCTGAGGGCCCCCATGGCAATCCACGCGTCGAGCGCCGGGTCGCCCACCGCACCCATCCAGTGCAAAAAGTGATGCCCCGGCTTGCCGGTGTATTTGATGGCTTCGTTGTAGGACGCGGTGCGGATGACCGGCAGCACGGGGTTCAGGCCGGGGCCATAAAGGGGACGTTTGCCGCCAAAGGCCCAGCTCTGATAACCCAGGTCATAGACCCACGCCTGGCTGGAAAGCCCCATGGCGGTTTCGGGACTGGCCGGGAAAAACGGGCAGGCTTCTTCCAGCGAAATCCCGCTCAGCAGCGGTGTGAGGCGCATTTCGGCAAGCAGGCTGGCGTCTTCGTCCAACAGCAGGGAAAAGTCCATTGCCAGCCAGGGGCAGGCGGCCTTGAGGTGAAAGCGTTCACCCGCTTTGGTTTTTCGGGGTGAGGGGCTTTCGCTGGTTTTCCAGTCCCCTGGGCCAATCACGTGGCGCACGTTGCGGTGGCGCAGTGTGACCTGCGGGCCGCCGCAAAAAAACAGGCTGCCCGTGCCCCGTAGCGAAAACAGCAGAGGCGAGGCGGCCAGCGTGAACACGCTGCCCAGGCGCGAGCGCAACAGGTCTGCGGCGAACGTCACGGCGTGTCCTCTTTCGCCCATCCGCTGGCCACATCCCGCAGCAGGCCCATGTATTCACGATAACCCAGGGGCAGGCCCTGTTTCAGCCGTCCTGCGGCCATCGCCGCGTTCACGGCATTCAGGCGGCTGTAAAAAGCCAAATCTTGCGGAAAAGTTTTTCGGTGCTGCCCCAGCACGGTGACCTCGCCAAAGGCGTTCAGGGCCGAGAGCCATTTCTCCAGCGAGGGTTGCAGGTTGATGCCCCCCAGCACCGGCGGCACCGCCAGAAGAATGCGGTTAAACCGCAGCTTCCACCGGGCCAGTTGCACCGAGAGCCGGTGCAGCGACTGTGTGTTGAGGCGCAGCAGATTCACCGCCGCCACACCCGGCGACACCATGGCCGTGGGGGGCAGCACAAAACCGCTGGTGATCACCAGGGTTTCCAGGTCCGCCCCCGCCACGGCATGGGCGCGGGCCGCCACCGCCAGATTGGCGTCCATCCACTGGTCGGGATGGCGCAGGTGTACCACGAGGTGCGGGGTTTTGGTTTCTTCCAGCACGGCCTGGGCTTGCGAGGCATAACCCGGCGGCGCGCCATACACCAGTTCTGCGCCCGTCTGGGCGGCGCTGCCGGGCACCGCCTGGGGCACAAATCCCTTTTTGGCCGCGCCCTGAAACTTTTTGGTGGCCTCTTCAAGGCGCTTGCTGCCAAACAGGTATTCCCCGTCGCTCACCGCGCCAATGCCGCCCACCTGCATCTGCACCTGCGGGGCCACGCGGAACTGCTTGAAATCGCACAGCGATGCCACCAGCAGCACGGGAGCTTTTTCCTTGGCCCGCTGGCGGATCAGGTCGTTGTAACGATAGGGCAGGCTGTTGAAGACCAGACGGATGGGCAGGTGATTGTCCAGCCACAGGTCGCCCTCTACGGGGTCGGGGTGAATGCCCACCAGAAAACCGGAATCCCGGTTCAGGATTTTGTCGGCCCATTCCAGGCCCGTGCGCCATGCGTCGTCCAGAGACATTTTTTCGCCGGTCCACACC
>CAYJOG010000019.1:0-15065 GCA_964371695.1 uncultured bacterium | reverse complement strand
CCTTCACCCTCACGGGCCTGGGTGATTTCGGCATCAACCAGACCTTCATGGACACCGTGGTGGGCATCTTTGACCAGAAGGGCCGCCAGTTCAAAATCACCGCCGGGTGGCTTTTGCAGGAGGGCCTGGGCAAGGTGGTGAGCAAACCCATCGTGCGGGTGAAAGACGGCGACGGCGCCACGTTCAAAAGCGTCACCGCCATTCCGCAGGCCACCGCCAGCCAATACGGCACCAACATTCAATATAAAGAGACGGGTATTACGCTGGACATCAAACAGGCGCGCATTGTGCCCCCCGCCGCGCCCGATGGTCAGGCCCTGGTGTATGCCGAGCTGGAGCTCTCGGACGGCAGCATCAATCAGGCCGCCTCGCTGGAAAACGCCCTGGCCACCGACGACACCCGCATGACCAGCAAGGGGTTTTACCAGAACGGCCAGGCCTTCATCGCCGCCAGCCTGATCAAGGAAACCGACACCTGGGAGACCAAACGCACCCCCGGCCTTTCCAAGGTGCCATGGCTGGGCAAGCTGTTCAGCAACAAGGAAAAACGCAAGGAACAGAGCGAAACCCTGGTGCTGCTGCGCCCCACCATCGAGGAACCCATGACCCAGCAGTTTCTGGCGGCGCGCTTCAAGAACGCCCGCGAACTGCTGCCCCGCGACCTGGGGGGACGCAACCGCGACAGCATCCAGAGCCATCCCCTCTCAGACGGCCCGTGGCAGGGGGTGCCCCGCGTGTATGACGAACGCTGCCACGACGACAGCTACTGGGGGCTGCTGAAAATCTACACCGAAGACGAAATCCAGCGCCTGGGCAAATATTTCTCACCCATCCGCAACCGCACCGGCGTGCTGCTGGCCCAGAGCAAAGGGCAGATCATCCAGATCATCAAACACGACAAGGGTCTGGAAAAAGCCGTGGCAGATCAGCTCGCGGCGTTTGGCAAAGAAACCAAAAAACCCGCCCCCACGGCCCTGCAACTGCTGATTGCCGCCGCCCACACGGGCAAGATTGATGAATGGGCCTATCAGGTGTATCTCGAACGCCTGGATCTGGTGGACGACTGCCCGTATAACTGACACCTGCTGGTTGCGCGGTGCGGACACCGCGCCTACTCCATTCTTTGGTGGGGCAGGCGTCTCGCCTGTCTTTTATATGAACGCAGGCAAGATGCCTGCGCCACCAGAACTGGTTTTTTCTTATGTTTTAATGGACGCCGCTTTCGCGGGAATGACGACGGAAAGCGGAGAGGGCTTTTTCTTTTACCAACTTCCAGCCGCCAACTTCCCGTCCTGGCAGGGTGTTTATCGACACCCTGCTAAACTGCCTGCTCACTTTCGTCATGACCCTCTTCGAGAAAATCCTGTTTCTCAGCCACGTGAACCTGTTTGAGGAACTGCCCGTGCAGGACCTGGGTCTGGTGGCCACCGTGGCCGAAGAGGGCGAAGGCGAGGCCGAGCAGGTTCTGTTTCAGGAAGGCGACATCGGCGACCGCATGTATCTGGTGGTCTCCGGCAATGTGGCGCTTTCCATCAACCGGCCCGAAGGCCCCCTGGTGGTGGCCACCCGGGGCCCCCGCAGCTTTTTTGGCGAAATGTCGCTGCTCGATGACGACCGCCGCTCCGCCAGCGCCCGGTGCGAGGAGCACTGCCGTTTTCTGGTGCTGGAGAAAGACACCTTTGTGCAGCTGGTGATGGATTACCCCGTGATCGCCCTGGCGATTTTCAAATACCTCTGCGGCCTGGTGCGGCAAAAGAAGTAAACAGACGCATGACACGGCAAAATCCTCATCGGTACCAAGCTTGTATTCCATGGTGTACGGGTCGCCCTCTCCCTCAGGGAGAGGGCAGCCGAGGGTTGAGCGAAGCGAAACCCAAGGCGGGTGAGGGGGTAAGCCTGGAAAGGGAAAAATTCAGACTTCCACTTCGACGCCTCTCCCCCTCACCCGCCCGTGACCTCACTCCGTTCTGTCACGGTCTGCCCTCTCCCGCAGGGAGAGGGCAACAAAAACCAGCGCACCCAGCCCATTCCGAAATCCAATGATCACTCTCTTTGAAAAACTCTTCTCGCTGCGGCGCGACGAAATGAAACAGGCCGCGCCTTTTCTGCTGTTGCTGGTGTGCCTGTTCAGCGGCGTGACGGTGGTGCGCAACGTGGCCATGAGTCTGGTGGTGGCCGATTTTGGCAAAGACGCCCTGCCGCTGATGTTCGCCCTCATCGGCGTGTTCCAGCTCATCGGCTCGGTGTTTTACGCCAGCCTCAGCGAGCGCACTTCGCCGGGGGTGCTTTATCGGGGCCTGCTGGTGAGTCTGGCGGTGTTCTGCCTGCTGTGTTTCGGCCTCATGCTGCTCAAGCTCAAAATCGCCTCGGCGCTGCTTTATGTAGGTGTGTTTGTGCTCTTGCCCGTGGTGGCCATGCACGACGGCACCCACCTGGGGGCCTACCTCAACGCCTACGAACAAAAGCGCCTCGCGGGGTTCATCTCGGCGGGCATTCCCCTGGGGGCCATGCTGGGGGGCGCGGTGCTGTTTCTGCTGCTGGGGGTGGTCGCCCCCGTGTGGCTGCTTTTGATCATGCCGCTTTCGGCGGGCCTCACCATGGCGGTGGTGGGCTGGGTGAGCCGACAGCGCGAAAGCCTGCTCAAACCCGGCGCGCCCGTTGCCCGCAAAAATCCGCTCAGGCAAATGGGCGAGGGCGTGAAGGCTTCGGCGG
Organism: uncultured bacterium; assembly: GCA_964371695.1. GTDB lineage: Bacteria > CAYJOG01 > CAYJOG01 > CAYJOG01 > CAYJOG01 > CAYJOG01. The sequence continues at coordinate 12,353 of CAYJOG010000019.1, read as the reverse complement.
GTGTGCCGCTTTTGCGCTGGCTGGCGGCGGGGGTGTTTCTGTCCACGCTGCTGCAACAGTTCATGGTCTATTTCTATCAGGGCGTGATTTATCCCCAGCAGTTTCCCCACCCCGCCGACCGCGCCGCATTTTTTGGCAAATACGACCTCATCATGAACCTGCTGGCCCTGAGCTTTCAGTTGCTGGTGGCGTCGCGCCTCATCAGCCGACTGGGCGTGGGGCTTTCCAGCCTGCTGCACCCGGTGCTCTATCTGGGCGCGGCGGGGGTGCTGGTGGCGAGCCAGGGTTTGTGGGCGGGCATTTTTGCCCAGGCCATCAATCAGGAACTGCGCACCTACTTTCGCAAACCCGTGGACAACCTGCTGTTCAACGGCTTGGCCAGCCGCTTTTGGGGCGTGGCCAAAGCCTTTTTGGGGGGCGTGGTGCAGCCGGTGGCCATTGTGCTCAGCACACTGGTGCTGGTGGCCCTGCGGCAGGGTTTTGGCACGGACTGGATGAACGAGGTGCTCAAGTTTTTGATGGTGGTGGTGGCGCTGGCGGGTGTGGTGCTGATTTTTCCGCAGTGGCGGGCCTATGACCACGGCGTGCTGGGGCTGCTCAAAAAACGGGGCCTGCCCACCGACCGCATGGGCGAGCTGCCCCCCGCCCTGGTGGCGGCCCAGGCCGGGGAACTGCTCAAGGACGACAGCCACACCAACGTGCTGCTGGGTCTGGAACTGTTGCGCCAGCTCAAACGGCCAGAGGACATTCCCAAGGTGGCGGCGATTCTGGCGGACACCGAAAACCGCGCCGTGGCCGAGGCGTGTCTGGAAACGCTGGGCTGTTTTCCCGGTGAAGAAGCCGCCTTTGCCCCGCTTTTTGAGGCGCTGCAAAAGTTTGAGGGACACCCGGAGATGAACGCGCTGGTGGCGGAATCCCTGCGGTTTCTGGCCCCCTATGACCGGCTCGAAGTGGTGCAGGAGGCGCTGAAGCTTTTGCACGACCCCGCCACACCGGCAGACGAACTGGGCGCAGCGGCCCGGTGCCTGATGCAAAGCAGCCATTTTTCAGAAACGGCGCTGCTGAAAAACCGCGCCCTCGAAATTTTGTCAGGTGAGGACAGCGGCCTGAAAACCACCGCGCTGGACATGCTGGCGCTGGTGGGCGAAACGGATGTGCAGGGCGCGGTGCTGCCTTTTCTGGATCACCCCGGGCGCGAGGTGCGGGCCGCTGCGGTGCGCACACTGGCTGCGCTTTTTCCGGCGCCAGAAGAACCCCTGCGCCAACAACTGCTGGCCCGGCTGCACGACACCCAGCCACCGGTGCGTCTGGAGGCGGTCCAGTTTGTGGCGCATCTGGACACCCAGACCGAGGCGGTGCTGCGGGCCGTGTTGCCGCTGCTGGCCGATCAGTCCCCCCGGCTCAGCGCCCTGGCCCAGCAGTTTTTCGCCGCCCGTCTTGCTCTGGCGGACACCGTGCTGCAAGAGGCCCTGTTTTCGCAGGCCACGCCCTTTGCCCTGCGCCAGCGGGTGCTGCACCTGCTTTTGAGCCATGCGGATGAAGCCTTTAACACCACGCTGGAAAAATCCGCCCTCTCGGCCCTGGGGCGCGTGCTGCGGTGTCAGGCCACGTCCGGGCGGGTGCAGCAGGAACTGAAAAACAGCGACATGCTGCATTTTCTGCAAAAGGCTGTGTCGCAGGTGGAGCGCGAACACGTGCTTTTTGCTGTGGTGGTGCTCACGGCCCTGTCGGGCCAGAGCGACGATTTTTTCCAGCGGGTGAGCCTGGGGTTGTATTCGGGCAACAAGCAGGACAGAGGGCTGGCGCTGGAGGCTGTTTCACAACTGCGTCAGAAATCCCTGGCCACGCCGGTGCTGAAAGTGCTGGAGGAAATGCCGCTGACATCCGAGCGGGCCGCCGCCCTGCACCAGCAGCTCTTTGGCGCACCGCTGGTGATGAGTAAAACCCTGGCCGAAGACCTTTCCGCGCTGGACGACGTTCACCTGCGGGCCGCTGCCTGGCGTCTGGGCCACACCGAGGCTCCCACTGACCCGGCGCTGAAAGCGTTGTTGGGGTAGAGATGGAAGCTGGAAGTTGTGGTTGAAAAAAAAGGCTCCGATGGTTCCCTCTCCCCGCTGGGGAGAGGGTGCCCCGAAGGGGCGGGTGAGGGGCGAAATATAAACACCCGCTTTAGCGCATTTTCAAAGTAGATGTGGACATAATAAGAGCCTTTTTTCTTGCCCTCTCCCTGAGGGAGAGGGCAGCCGAAAGTTGAGCAAAGCGAAACCAGAGGCGGGTGAGGGGGAAGGAGAACTTTTGAAAAAAGTCTGATTCTTTCTGCCCAGCCTGTTCCCCCTCACCTGGCGTTACGCGCCACCCTCTCCCCCCTGGGGAGAGGGAACAGTAAGACCTTCTTCAACAATGGGGCTTTTTCTTTTTCCAACTCCCGACTTCCAACCTCTATCTTCCTCCCCCGCCCTTAAACAAATATTAAAATGGCGCGTCTAGCCTTAACCGGGTCTTCATCCATGACAGCCGCCGCCCCCAAAAAACCAGCCAAAAAATCTGCCCCGGCGAAAACGGCCAAATCTTCGGCCAAAGGAGTTCTCGCACACCCTCCCCTGCCCCAGCGCGATTACCCCGGCGCGCTGATTGTGGTGGAGGGCATTGACGGCTCTGGCAAAAGCACCCAGCTCTATCTGCTCAAACGCTGGCTGGAGGTGTCGGGGTACAAAATCTATTTCACCGAGTGGAACAGCTCGCCCCTGGTGAAAAACGCCACCAAGCGCGGCAAAAAAGAGCGCCTGCTCACTCCGCACACCTTTTCGCTCATTCACGCGGCAGACTTCGCCGACCGCCTGGAGCGGCAGATCATGCCGCTTTTGCGCGGGGGTTATCTGGTGCTGGCGGACAGGTACATCTACACCGCCTTTGCCCGCGACAGCGCACGGGGCTGCGACCCCGCCTGGCTGCGCAACCTCTATTCCTTCGCGCCGGTGCCCGACATCACGTTTTTCTTTCGTGCGCCTCTGGCGGTGTCGCTGGAGCGCATTCTCTCTGGCCGTCCCCGTCTGAAATATTACGAAGCGGGCATGGATCTGGGGCTTTCCAGCGACCCGGAGGAAAGTTTTCGTCTGGTGCAGGCGCGCATTCTGGAAGCCTATGACAGCATGGAGAAAAAAGACCGGTTTGTGAAAATGGACGCCACGCTGGCGATGAACCAGCAGCAGTTGCTGATGCGCGAAATCGTCACCAGCCGCATCGATCTTTCCAGATTCATGCCAATTCTACTCCGAGATGGCAGAAAACCGCCGGAAGGATTGACTGGCGGGAAACCATGATGAAATCAGAAAAAAATGAGAAGAATTGGCATGAATTCATGGATGAATTCGATTCGAACACCGAGGCGCAACAAGCGCCGGAGGTGTTCGCGGCGCAAGCGGGCTTTGCCTGCGCCGCGCCGGGCCGCAGCCATTCACGACGAATGGCAAGGCCAAATAAAAGATTCCAATTCCTGCTTTCTGGAATTGGAATCGGTATCAGGAGCACCCCATGACGCCGATGCTCAAAAACGTGTCTCCCATCCGCCACAACATCCGTGACTTGCCCGGCAGTTTTTTTGTCATCGAAGGCCCCGACGGCTCTGGCCGCAGCACCCAGGTGGCGCTGCTCAAGGAATGGCTGGAGGCCAACGGTTATGCCGTGCAGACCATGGGTCTGCGCCGCAGCCACCTGCTGGCCCGCAACCTGGACGACCTGCTGGCCCGCAACACCGTCACGCGCCTCACCCTGGCGCTGATGTACGCCACCGATATTTTTGACCAGATCGACAACATCATTTTGCCCGCGCTGAAGGCGGGCAGCGTGGTGCTGGCGGATCGCTACGTTTACACCCTCATGGCCCGCGCCTGCGTGCGGGGCATAGACCGGCATTATCTGGACGGCGTGTTCGCCCCCACTCCCAAAGCGGACATCACGTTTCTCATGGAGGTCTCCCCCCAGGTGGCTTTTGAGCGGGAGTTCAAAAAAAGTCCCGTGCTGAGTTTTTGGGAAAGCGGCCGCGACATGAGCCTGTCCATGGATCTCTACCAGTCGTTCATCACCTATCAGACCATGCTGCGCAAGGAGTTTGACCGTTTTTTGAACCGCGACCCGTTCATTCGCCTGAACGCCGAACAACCGGTGCTGGAGGTGAACCGGCAGATACGCAAACACATCGCCGAACACCTGGGCATCCGCACCATCAAATACGAACCGTCGGGCGAACTGGCCGCCCTTTGGCGCACATGACCGAGCAACTGCCCGGCCCCGACCCCATCGCGGCGATTGACGCGGGCAGCAACGCCCTGCGTCTGGTGGTGGCGCGCCCCGGCCCCGGCGAGGGGTTCGAACCCCTCTTCACCGAGCGCGTGGCCGTGCGCCTGGGCCACCACGTGTTCACCCACCACGAGTTTGACGAACCCACGCTCAACGAGGCGGTGCGGGCCTTCAAACATTTCCGGCAAATCATGGAGCACCACGGCGTGCGGGATTACCGCGCCGTGGCCACCAGCGCCACCCGCGAGGCGGGCAACCGCAAAACCCTGCTCAAGCGCGTGCAGAAAGAATCGGGCATCAAACTGGAAGTGATTGACGGCGTGGAAGAAGCCCGTCTGGTGCGCTTGGCGGTGATGCGCGTGATGGGCGAAAAACTGCCGCCGCGCCTGATTCTGGATCTGGGTGGCGGCAGCCTGGAAATCAACGTGATGAAAAAAGGCAAGGTGGAGCAGAGCCTGACCCTGCCCATCGGCACCGTGCGCCTGATGGAAACCTTTGGTGTGACCGGGGCCATCACACCCGCCCAGGTGCAGGCCATAAGGGGCCACGTAATGGGCCTGCTGCGGGCCCAGTTGCCCGATGAGCTTGATCTTGGGGGCGGCGAAATCGTGGCCTGCGGCGGCAACGCCGAGGCGCTTTGTGTGATTGCGCCCGGAGACCTGCGGGGCGGCCTGCCGGTGATAGACGTGTATGCCCTGCACGAGCACCTGTGGCAGATGCTGGGGCTGGACGTGCCCGAACGCATGAAGATTTTTAACGTGCGCCGCGACCGCGCCGAGGTGATGGGCGTGGCCGCGCTGGTGTTCAGCACCCTGGGGCGCGTGCTGAACATCGGGCACTTTGTAGCGCCGGGCGTGGGTGTGCGCGAGGGCGTGCTCACGCAGATGATGCTCAGCCGACTGGGCCGCGTGGCCCACGGCAGCACCTTCAGCGCCCAGGCCCTGCGGGCTTCGGTGCGGGAATTCGCCACGCGGTTTCATTACGAGGCCCAGCACGCCGAGCAGGTGCGGCGGCTGTCGGTGAGCCTTTATGATCAGCTCAAAGACCTGCACAAAATGACCAACGGCTCGCGGCTGGACCTGGAACTGGCCAGCCTGCTGCACGACATAGGCTCGTTCATTTCCTCAGACAAACACGCCAAACACGGCGACTATCTCATCCGTCACGGGGCCATCGCCGGGGTGGACAACCACACCCGCGCCCGGCTGGCGGCACTGGTGCGTTTTCACACCCGCCCGCCTGATCAGACCGACCAAAAGGCCCTGGCGGTGTTTCCGCCGCCGGAGCGCGAAGAACTGATGAAGCTGCTGGCACTGCTGCGCATTGCCGATGGCCTGGACCACGACCACCGCCAGTGCGTAAAAAACCTGGTGGCCAAAAACCAGCGGGGGCGGGTGGAAATCAGTCTTCAACTGAGGTCGAAATCGCGCCTGGCCCTGGAACGCGCCCAGGAAAAAGCCCACCTGTTTGAAACCCTCTTTGGCCGCAAGGTGGTTTTCAAGGGGGAGTAACTCCCGCCAGCTCTGCCGCGTGGTGAGAGCTGCGGGCAAAGGGGCTGACGTGGGCTTTTTCAAACCCCAGCGAAAGCGCCTGTTCGCGCCACTTCTCAAACACCTCTGGCGGCACAAAAGCCTGCTCGCTCAGGCGCTGGTTGGCGGGCGAAAGATACTGGCCAATCACCAGCAGGCGCACACCCACCTCCCGCAGGTCCACCATCACCTGATGCACTTCTTCGGGGGTTTCACCCAGCCCCACCATGAGGCCGCTTTTCACCGGCACATCGGTGTGCTGCCGCGCCACGTGGCCCAGCACCGACAAAGAGCGTTCATAAACACTGCCGGGGCGCACCCGGCCATAGAGACGGGGTACCGTCTCCACGTTGTGGTTGAACACGGCGGGTTTCTCGCTGGCCACGGTGTCCACGTTATCCAGATTGCCCCGGAAGTCCGGCGTGAGCACTTCCACGCCAATGCCCGGCGCCTGCTGGCGCAGAGCGCGGATCGTGGCCACAAAATGGCCCGCGCCACCGTCGGGCAGGTCGTCGCGGTTCACCGAGGTGAGCACGACATAACGCAGGCCCATGCGCCCGGTCAGCGCCGCCAGCCGCTCCGGTTCCTGGGGGTCCAGCGGCATGGGGCGGCCTTTTTGTATGGCGCAAAAAGTGCAGGCGCGGGTACACACACTGCCCATCAACAAAAAGGTGGCGGTGCGCTGGCTGAAACACTCGTGCAGGTTGGGGCAGCGGGCCTCCTGACACACGGTGTGCAGGCCGCCTTCTTTGAGCTGGCCCCGCAGCCAGGTTTCTTCGGTGCGGTCCACCGGCAGGCGCTGTTTGAGCCAAGGCGGATGCCGGGGAATGGGTTTGTCCAGATTCTTGAGCGCCACGGGGATATCGTAAATCATGCCAATTCGCCATCAAACAAAGCAATATATTGGAGCGAATTGGCATGAATTCATGGATGAATTCGCCCCGAACACCGCGGCGCAGCAGGTGCCGCAGGTGTTCGCGGTGCGGCGCGAGCTTTGCTTAAGCCGCACCGGGCCAAAGCCGTTCACGAGGAACGGCGAGGCCAGTTGAAATAAAAAGTCAAGGGAACGGATGGCCCTCATCGGGAACCATGGGTTTGAATACCACGGCGGTAAAATGAAACAAATGACCCGCATGGCTAAAAAAGATGTGTGGCGGGTGGCGTTGCGCACGCTGGCGCTGCTGGGGATGCTCGGCCTGACGGCCACGGCGGCCCAGGCTGCACCCGCCACGGTTTATGCCCACGTCATGGGTGAGCAGACGCCCCTGTTCATACAGGGCAGCGCCGCCAAACGGCCCATCGCCAGCCTCACCAAAATGACCACGGCCCTGGTGGTGCGTCAGCACCTGGGACTGTGGGAGAAAGTCGCCGTGCCCAAGGATTTCAAAATCCCCATGGGCAGCAAGGCGGGGGTGCGACCCCAGGGTTTGTACACGGTTTATGAGCTGCTGGCGGGGCTGCTGGTGCAGAGCGGCAACGACGCCTCTCACGCCCTGGCGGGGGCGCTGCGCCAAAAGGGCATCGACCCGGTGGCCGCCATGAACAAAAAAGCACAGGAACTGGGTCTGACGAACACCCGTTATGGCAACCTGTCGGGCCTGGACTGCCCCGGCTGCGGCAGCACGGCGCGGGATCAGACGGTGATTCTTTACAACGTGCGCAAAGACCCGGTGCTGTGGTGGCTGATGAGCCGCCGGGGGCGCTTGGCATTGCCGTTTTTTGGCCCCGAAGGCCCCCGCGAGCTGGTGGGGCGCCTGGGCAAGTTTCCGCTGCCCGACACGTTTAACGGCGGCAAAACCGGCTTCACGCGGGGCGCACAGGACTGCCTGGCGGGCACCTTCACGCTGGGGGGCCGCGAGGTGCTGTTTGTGATGCTCGGCTCGGACAACCTGAAAAAGGGCCTGCCCTGGCTGGGCAAAAAATTCGCCCAGCTCATGGGTGTGGAAGTGGCCCAGAGCCTGAGCGTCAAGCCGCAGTAGCCACGTTCACTTCACCGCAGGCTGTTATTTAAAACCTCTAACAAAACTCCCTCCATGGAGTTTTGTTATCGCCGAGACGGGGAATGAATCCCCGTCTCGAGCGCGAAACCCTCCGGGTTTCGGATGCGGACCATCCAGGTCCGCAGAGCCCCTGACAAAACCAGTTTTGTCAGGGGCTCTTCTTCTTTGCCCGGTAAGCGTCCCGCGCCTTGATCAGGCCCCGGAAGAATGCAGCGCTTTTGCCCTTCAGCGCCGCGTTGCGCAGGGGGCGGGTGGCGGCCTCCATGGCGGCGCGCTCCTTGGGGGTGGGGGTGTACATGTTCACCCTGATGCGTCGCATCAGGGCCAGGGTGGTTTCGGTTTCTTTGTCCAGCAACTGGCGCAGCCACACGGTGCCCACGTCGTGGTTCATTTTGCGCACCAGGGTTTGCAGGTCTTTGGGCAGCGCGTCAAAAAACGGCTTGCTCAACATGACCACGCCGGGCTGAAAACTGTGACCCGTGAAGGTGAGGTATTTGGTGCGGGTGGTGAGCGAAAGGGCCTGAATGGCCACGACGGAATTGTCTGCCGCGTCGGTGTATTTGCGCTGAAGGCTGGTGAAGATTTCGGTATAAGGCGTGGCCACGGCGGCGGCCCCCAGGGTTTTCCAGGTGGCCAGATGCACCGGGCTGGGCCAACTGGCGACTTTCACGCCCCTGAAATCAGCCGGGGTTTTGAAGTGCTTCATGCCGATCATGTGGCGCATGCCGTTTTCGCTCACGGCGTTGGTGGTAAACCCCTTTTTGGGCAGGTTGCGTTCCAGATAGGGGGCCACGTAGCCGTCCATCACGGCGCGGGCCTCGGCGGCGTCTTTGAACACATAGGGCAGCTCCACGGCTTCCAGCTCTGGCAACACCTGATACAACCCGCTGCCCGTGAGCGCCACGCCTTGCAGGCTGCCCAGCTTCACGCGGTTGAGCAGCGTGTCCTCGTTGCCCAGGCTGCCACCCAGAAAAGCCTGCACCGCCACGCGGCCTTTGCTTTTTTCTTCCAGCTCTTTTTTGAGGTAGTTGGCCACCTTGCCCCAGGGGCTGGCGGCAGGGGCAACCGACCCCACCCTGAACACAATCACCGGCCCGGCGGCGCGACACAACACGGCGGCGACAAGCGCCCCCGCCACCAGAGGAAGAACCAGAACGGTTTTCTTTTGCATCGTCCTATTTTAGGGGCATTCCCCAAGCGGGCCGGAAAGGACTCGTCGCGACTTGCCCAAAAAACACATGCGCCAGTGGGGTTGTCAACAAATAAATTGACAAGCCTGGGGCTGGATGGATAAAATCAAGTGCCGAAAAGGGTGGATGCGCCTTTGTGTCACCCTGCCATGCAGGTAACCTTATGACTCCCCATGTCCCCTTCACGAGAGCCTCAATATTCTTTCTTGCAGGTTCCAGGGATTTTTGAATCAAGCGATTCAAGGCACAAGATACGCGCCCTGGCCAATTTTGATCAGTCAAAAGCACTGAAAACCCTTGAAGACTGGAAACATGAGCACAGAAAGGACCATCAGAAAATCTTTGATATTTTGCATACTCTGGCACGTGCCGATCGAATTGTAAGACCACAATGGGTGAGTCGAGGAAGCAGAGAAAGCGGTTGTGAAGAAATATTTGAAATAAAAAGTGGAAAGCTCAGGCTTTTTTGATTTTATTACTCATGCCATGATGGAAAGTTTTTCTTACTGACACATGGATGCTTAAAACCACCACCAAAAGAACAAAATGAAGAATTCAAGAAGTCAAACAGCATCAGATCAAAATTTTTATCCACATAAAAAATATCACCAGGGGTTGAAAATGAAAAATGGACCAGAGAAAACGCCCGAAAGCATTCCAGATGTGCGGGCGCAAACGGCCGTTGCAAAAATGATTTTGGCGAATGACGTTTTGCAGGGCTTGGAAGAATCCTCAATGAAACAATCTGACTTGGCTAAGAAAATTGGCATGTCCCGCCAACAGCTAAACCGCCTGCTGGCGGCGAGTGACAATGCCACGATTCAAACATTTGCTCAGATTGCGGTGGGGTTGGGCCGCCACTTTGATGCCCGCATTGCTCGGCCAGACGAACGTGTCGCCGTGTTGAGCGCCGAAGAGATGGAGGCTGTGCACAGAATGAGGGCAAGAAAAGAAATGCATGTTTTCATAGAAATTCCAAGAAGCCCAAGAAGACTTCAAGTCATGCCCCCCTCATCCAAAATCACCCCATTTCAAGCGGTAAAATCCGACATGGAGTTGTCTCGTGCCTCCTAGTCCAATTAACCTCGATGGGTTTGTCGTTTTTGAAATTGTTTTGCCGTATTTTATTGCAGAAGAAATAAACGAGAAATTTAGTGAATTTCAGGCGGCATTCAGTCTCGATTTTGAGTTAAGAAAAAGCGATGTCCACCCAAACAAGGCACAGATTGAGCAAACATTGGGTATTGTTTTTGCGCCGCGTACGGAACGCGCGCAAAAGGGAAAAATCGTAATTCTTGGTCAATTCAGTTTTCCAGAAAACACGTCAGAAGAAGAAAAGATGGAACTTTTACTTTTAAATGGAAACTCGATTTTATACGGGGCGCTTCGCGGTGTTTTTGCAAATATTACGGGGACTTTCCATACCGGCGTCATTCACCTTCCAACTTTTAATATTAAGCAACTGGTCCAAGATAAAATCAAGACCTCAGACAGTCGCCCAAAACCATCCCCCCCAAAAAACCCGGCCTCATCGTCTTCCGCCAAGGCTCCCGCCAAAAAACGTGTGAAGGCCCCATGACGCTGCCTCGCTGAGAAGGGGGAACCAAATCAGTGTTCTCCCCCCAACTCATCCTCAACGCCGATGACTTTGGTCTGTGCCCCGGTGTGAACCAGGCGGTGGCCGAACTGGCCCGCCGGGGCATCGTCACCAGCGCCAGCCTGCTGGCCACTGCGCCCCACGCTTCAGAGGCCGTCGCCCTGGCCCGCACACTGCCCGGCCTGGGCGTGGGGGTACATCTGTGCCTGATAGAGGAATGGCCCCTGTCGCCCCCCGGCGCGCTGCCCACGCTGGCGGGGCCGGATGGCCGCCTGCCGCCGGGCGCACGGGCGCTGGCCCAGCGGCTGATGCTGGGGCGCGTGCGCGAAGAAGACATCCGCCGCGAGTTGTTCGCCCAGGTGGCCTGGGTGGTGGAGCAGGGCATCCGCCCCACACACGTGGACAGTCACCAGCACACCCATGTGCTGCCGCCGGTGGCCCGCGTGGTGGCGGACCTGCTGCGGCATTTCAACATTCCTTATGTGCGCAACCTGTCCCGACCTTTGCCGAGCGTGGGGGTGACGCCCCGCCTGCGCCCCTGGGAGGCCCTGGGCCTCGCGGCGCTGGCGCGGCGGGCCGCCGGGGGCGTGCTGCGGGATTTTTCACCCCCGGCGGCTTTTCTGGGTTTGCAGGACAGCGGCCACCTTGGCCCCGCCACATTGGGGCGATTTCTGGACGGTCCCCTGCCGCCGCTCACCGAACTCATGGCCCACCCCGGCCACGACGACCCCCTCATGCACAGCCGCTATGCCCACTGGTGTTATGACTGGCCCGGCGACCTGAACACGCTGCTGGCCACCGGCTGGCCCGATGCAGCCCGCCAAAAGGGTCTGCGTCTGGTGCATTATGGCGAGTTGGCCAAGCCTTGAGGGCGGCGCTACGCTTCCAGCTCCACCGATTCCACAAAAGGCAGATCCTGAAGCACCAGCACGGCGTCGAGCATGGCCTTGTTGCTGAAAAACTCGGTGCTGAACTCGATCACCAAACGCCCCTTGCTGCCCTTGTTGGTTTTCAGCTCCAGGTTGCGCATGGCCCGGCCAAACCGGGTGATGACGCTTTCGAGTGTGGTGATGTGGCTGTCGCTGACATGGCCGGGGGCGCTCCAGTCCATGCAGGTGAGTTTCACCACGCGGAACGTGCGGCGTGTGATGGCGCGGGACTGGATGCGGTCCAGCACCGTGACCGACAGCAGCATGAGCAGCGTGACCATGGTGGTGAGCACATATAGTCCCGCCCCGGCGGCCAGGCCCAGACACGCGCTGCACCACAACGTGGCGGCGGTGGTCAGCCCCCGCACACTGCCGCCCTGGTGCAGAATGGCCCCCGCCCCCAAAAAGCCGATACCCGTCACCACCTGGGCCGCGATGCGCGCCGGGTCGGGACGGAACCCGCCGCCGCCGTCATAGGCATAGGCCATGTGAATGCTCACCAGCATGGCCAGACAACTGCCCACACCCACCAGCACGTGGGTGCGAAAACCCGCCGGTTTGTCGTTGCGGTGGCGGTTGTTGCCCACCATGGCCGTGGCGGCAAAAGCCACCATCAGGCGCACAACGCTCTCGGCGTCGCTGGGATGAAGCGGTGTGTGATGCATGGCCCTGCCCTCTTAACCGAATCTTAACGACACGGGCGAGATTCGGCCAGGGTCGGGAGCGGGAGACGGAAAGGAAGAATCAGGTGGCTTGGGCGCCGGAAAAAAGAAATGTTCCATTGCCCCCTCTCCCCTATGGGGCTTGTCATG
>CAYJOG010000018.1:0-15403 GCA_964371695.1 uncultured bacterium | reverse complement strand
GGCCGGGCACCTCCATGCCCAGCTTCCGCGAGTGGGGTTATGACGACCTGCGCGCCATGGCGGTGTATGTGGCCAGCAAAGAAGTGCATACCCCCGACGACGCCCTGCCCCAGGGCATGGACGCCGGAGCACTCAAAGAGCAGGGCAAGGGCATTTATGACGCCCAGTGCGCCCTGTGTCACGGCCCGGCAGGCGACGCCGACGGCCCGGCCGGTCTGGGCCTGCGCCCCCGCCCCGCCAAGTTCACCGCCCAGCGGCCCAACCTGAACCAGATTCTGGGTTCGCTGGAAAAAGGCGTACCCGGCACCACCATGGCCGCCTTCACGGCGCTTGGCAACGACGAAAAACACGCCGTGGCGGTTTATGTTCAGTCACTTTATGCCTTCCCGATGCTCGAAGAAGAGGGACAATAAACACATGACAAAAGCGGGACTGAAAATGCAGTTGGCGGCCATGGCGGGCCTTGGCCTGCTCGTGTGGCCCGCTGTGTCTCACGCGTGTCTGGTGTGCAACCAGCCCGCGCTGGATATTCTGCCCATCCTGCTCACCTTCATTGGTTTTGGCGCGCTGGGGCTGGGGTGTCTGTTGGCCTACAGCCTGATTTACACCAACAGAAGCAATGTGGAGCAGCCTGCAAAAGACATGCTTGAGAGCGAATTCAAATATGACATCTGGGGGGTGCGATGACTGCGGAACAGGGCGTTACGATGATGTTTTCCATGATCCTGCTGACCATGGCGGGCATGGGCTGCCTGTTTTTCTGGTGGCTGCTGAACAACAAGGGCCGCGTGGAGCAGGCCAAACACGACATGCTGCGGGGCGAAACCGGCCCCGACTTTGAAAACGACAGCGAGGTGTACCTATGAGCGAACAACCCACAGGGCATTCTGACGATCTGGACCATGGCCAGGAGGGGCATCACTTTCACCCCGTGCTGATTGTGGGCTGGCTGATTTCCATCGCGTGGCTTATCGGCTACGTCATCAAGAACATCGGCCAGAGCTGGTAAAAAATCTGATGATTTTGTGACGGCTGTCGCGTGAGCCTGTTTATAAACAAACTCTGTGATGACCGTCACTGCCTTTTGCCGCGTGAAAAACTATTTTTCCGTCCGCTGGGCCGGAACTACAATCACCCGGTTTATTTCCCGGCCCAGGGGGGGCTTGCCTTGTCGGTCAAGACGTTTGAGAAGAAGCTTTTTCATGTGCCGTTTGATATCGCCGGTGAAGAGGTGCTGGACCGCGCCCAGCCTCTGACGCAGCACATGCGCGCCCGGCGGGTGAGCGACGGCGAAGAGGTGGTGCTGGTGGGCCCCAGCGAGCGGCCCATGCGCTGCAAACTGCACTGGGAGCCACGGGGCAGCCTGCGTCTGGTGTTTCTGGGTGAGGAAATCAGCGCGCCCCGGCCCCCCAACATTGTGCTGGCCATGGCCTGGCCCCGGCCCCAGACACTGGCCGAGGTGCTGCCCATTCTGGGCAACCTGGGCCTGCGCGAAGTGGTGCTGCTGCCCGCCGAGCGGTCTCAGGGCCAGTGGAGCAAACCCTCGCCAGAGCGCAACGCCCGGGCGCAGCGCCTGTTGCAGTCAGGCGCCGAGGTGGCGGGTCACCTGGGCAGCCCCACGCTGAACACCCCCACCTATTTCAACGAATGGCACATGGACGACAACCGCACCTGGCTTTTGCTCGAAGAAGACGGAGAACCCATTGAGGCCGTGGATGGCCCCGTGGGCCTGATTGTGGGGCCAGAGGGCGGTTGGGGAACTCACGAAAAGCACCGCTTCAAAGAAGGGGGCGCAAAACCCGTCACCCTGGGGCCGTTCAACCTGCTGGTGGAGACGGCGGTGTTTCTGTCTCTGGGCATCCAGTTTCTGCACAAGGTGAGCCACGAGGGGCACGGGTAAAGCGGCAGGCCAGAAAAATAAAAAGGTTTTATGTTTATGTTTTACCCCTCACCCCAACCCTCTCCCCAGTAGGGGAGAGGGGGTTAAACACCTCTGACTTTCAAATGCAAAACCCTGGGCGGGCACCATTTGCACACCGCAGGCTTGCGGGTTATTGACCAAGATTGCTCCCCGGCCCCCTCTCCCCTTCAATGGGGAGAGGGTTGGGGTGAGGGGTTTATTCAAAAACAAAAACCGCTGCGACTCATTTCAAATCAAATGAACCGCCAGCCTCCGGCTTCCCCGCTCACGCCATGGCCCAGTTCTCGCCCACGGTCTGATCCACCACCAAAGGCACGCGGGCGGCATAGGCCCCCGACATGGCCGTGCCCACCGCCTCCTGCACCGCCGCCAGTTCGTCGGGGGGGGTTTCCAGCACCAGTTCGTCGTGTACCTGCAACAGCAGCCGGGCCTGTGTGTGACTCTGGACAAGCCAGCGGTCCAGGCGAATCATCGCCAGCTTGATCCACTCCGCCGCCGTGCCCTGCACCACGCCGTTTACGGCGGCCCGCTCGCTGTATTCGCGCCGGGGCCGGTTGGCGCTGTTGATTTCGGGCAGCACAATGCGCCGCCCCCCCAGCGTGCGCACGCTGCCATCTTTGCGGGCCTGGGCGATGGTGTTTTCGATGAAGGTTTTCACCCGGGGCAGGCGGTTGAAATAGGTCTCGATGAACTTCGCCGCCTCGGCGGTGCCCACCCCCAGGTCCTGACCCAGGCTGAAGGCCCCCATGCCATAAATCACGCCAAAGTTCACGCGCTTGGCGGCGTCGCGGTCTTCCTTGCTCACTTCATCCGGCGTTTTGCCAGAGAGCAGCGCGGCGGTCTGGCGGTGGATGTCCTCGCCCCGGCCAAAGGCCGCGAGCAGCACGGGTTCCTCGCTGATGTGGGCCAGCACCCGCAGTTCGATTTGTGAATAATCCGCCTTCAGCAGCAGCCAGCCCGGCTCTGGCACAAAGGCGCGGCGAATGAGCCTGCCCCGCTCGGTGCGGATGGGGATGTTCTGCAGGTTGGGGTCGCTGCTGCTCAGGCGGCCCGTGGCGGCGGCGGTCTGGCTGAAGTTGGTGTGAACCCGCCCGGCGGGGTTGTTGCTGTGCTGTTTCAGGGCGTCGACGTAAGTGCTTTTGAGCTTGGCCACCTGACGGTATTCCAGCAGGGTGTCCAGCATCACGGCGTGGGTGGGATAAGCCGATTTCAGCGCCGCAAGCGCGTCCACGTCGGTGCTTTTTTTGCCTCGCATTTTCATTTCGAGAATCTCGAAAAACAGGGTCTGCAACTGGGCGGGGCTGCGCAGATTCACCGCCACGCCCGGCGCACGGGCCGTGACCTGTTCACCAAAACGGGCCTCCAGTTCCGCCGCTTCCTGACCCAATGCGGCGGCCAGGTCATCCAGCGCCGGTTGATTCACACGAATGCCCGTGTGCTCCATGCGGGTCAGAATCGGCAACAGCGGCATTTCCACGCGGCTGAAGCTCTCCCACACGTCCAGCCGCCGCATTTCCGGCTCCAGTTTGTCGTAGAGGGCCAGTGTGAGGGCGGCGTCCTGCGCGGCATAGGAAGCAGCTTTTTCCACCGGCACGTCGGCAAAGGTGGAGCCTTTGGGCAGGCCCTGCGTGGCCTCGGCGAAAGTGGTCTGGGCCACCCCCAGCCGGGCGGCGGTCTGGGCCTTCAGTCCCAGGGCGCCCCAGGCGTCTTCCACCAGGTGCGCCGCCACCATGGTGTCGGCCACGGGGCACGAATACGCCGCCCCCGCCCGCAGCAAAAAATGCAGGTCGAACTTCAGGTTGTGGCCGATAAGCGTGACGCCGGTCTCGCACAAAAGCGGTTGCAACTGTCGCAGCAGCACCGGCAGCGCCCACTGCTCCTTGCCTGCGGGCACCCCCAGCTCGTGGTGGGCCACGGGCAGATACAACCCCACGCCCGCCTCGGTGCTCAGGGCCACGCCCACGATTTCATGTTTCACCGGGTCGTTGCCGGTGGTCTCCAGGTCCAGACACCAGCGGCCCGCCAACCGGGCCTGCTGCACAAAGGCGGCGAGATCTTCGCCGCCGTACATTGTGCGGCACTCACCCGAAAAGGTTTTGAGCGTGTCTTCGGTTTCAAACAGCGATTGGGCCTGACCCTGGGACTCGGTGAGAAACGACGTGAACTTGAGGGCGCGGTAGATGTCGCTGAGTGCGGCGGATTCTTCGGCGGCGGGGCGCAGGGGCGCGGCGGGCAGGGGCAAGTCCCGGTGCAGGCTCACCAGTTCGCGGCTGAAAAAAGCCATGTCGCGGCCCTCGGCCAGTTTCTTTTGCACCGCGCCTTTCAGGGTGTCCAGGCTGGCGTAGAGGTTTTCCAGATTTGAAAAGCGTTCGATGAGTTCGTTGGCGGTTTTTTCGCCGATGCCCTTCACGCCGGGAATGTTGTCGGAGCTGTCGCCCATGAGGGCCTTTTTTTCGATCACCTGTTCGGGCGTCACGCCAAACACGTCCCGCACGCCGCCCGGTGTGATTTTGGTGAGGTCGGACATGCCCTTGGTCATGAGCACCACGCTGATGTTGTCGTTCACCAGTTGCAGCAGGTCTTTGTCGCCCGTGAAGATGTCCACGGTGTGGCCCTGGGCGGACAGTTGCGTGGCCAGTGTGGCCAGCACGTCGTCGCTTTCATAACCTTCGGCCCCCAGGGCGTTGAAGCCGTGTGCTCGCAGCAGGTCCACCAAATGCGCCCACTGGGCCTGCAACTCTTCGGGCATGCGCTCGCGCTGGGCTTTGTAATCAGCGAAACGCTCCTTGCGCAACGTGGGGCCGGGCAGGTCCAGGCCATACACCACCACGTCGGGATTCTCCACGCTTGCGAGCTTGCGCATCATCAGAAAGAAGCCATAGATGGCCCCCACGGGGCGGCCCTGGGGGTCTTTCAGTCGGGTTTGCATGGCGAAAAATGCCCGATACAACAACCCCAGTGTGTCAATGAGCGCGTAACGGGCCATGGGGGGAGTTTAACAAGGCGGCACACACGCCAGGTTAGAGCAATTTATATTTGACGTAGACAAAGGGCGGGGCCAGTTCTTGCCCTCTCCCTCAGGGAGAGGGCAGACCGTGACCGAACAGATGTGAGGTCGCGGGCGGGTGAGGGGGAACAGGCTGGGCAGAAAGAATCAGACTTTTTTCAAAAGTTCTCATTCCCCCTCACCCGCCTCAGATTTCGCTTCGCTCAACCTTCGGCTGCCCTCTCCCTCAGGGAGAGGGCAAGAAAAAAAGCTCTTATTGCGTCCACGTCTACTCCGAGAATGCTCTAAAACAGATCATCCAGAAACATGGCTTCCAGCAGTTTTTGCACCGCTTCGCTCTTGGCCACCACCCGCAGCTCGCCGCCTTCAGCGGCGGCCATGCGGCGCAGCGCCACCAGCAGCCCCAGGCCGGTGCTGTCCAGATGCACCACCTCGGTCAGGTCCATCAGCAGGCCGTTTCCCGACAGCGCCACGCCTTCCAGCCGCTCCCGGTGCTCGTGCACAAACACCACATCCAGCGTGCCTGAGACGCGATAAAGCACACCGTCGGAGGTGTCCTGTGTGTGAAGGTCTCGCTGAATCATTTTTTAATCGACCGGGTAAGACTGTTTTTTGAGGCGCGCCCGATAATAGCAGGGTGTTGAGAAAGTCCCTCCTGGCCTTTCTCAACCCATTTTGCAGGGGTTCCAAAAACCCCTGCAAGCGGTAAAATCCATCCATGGATTTTTCAGGGTGTTTATCAACACCCTGATAGGTCATACAAGCAGTTTGGTGTGGAACCTATCATAGTCCCGTGCGCGAGGCCCCCGGCAAGGTTTTTCTGGCAGAGGACAACCGGGCCGCCCAGGCGCTGGTGCTGGAACAGGTGCTGCAACTTGCCCAACACTCGGTCGAAAAATCCCAGGAGGGGATTTTGAGACAATCTGTTGCAGGCCAGGGAGGGCCTGCCCCGAAAAGCGAAGGTCAAAAGACCGAAGCTTTGCGCGGTGATTGGCGGGGTTTCCCCGACAATCACTCGGTCGAAAAATCCCAGGAGGGGATTTTGAGACAATTTATCGTCGTGGCGAGTAACACGCAGCGCGGTCACTGGCTGCGGGTGTTGGCGTCTCAGGCCCCCGGCGGCGCGCTGTTGGGTGTGCGGGTGCTCACGCTGTTTTCACTGGCGCGGGAGGTTTTGCTGGCCGCCGGTGAGCCGCCGCCGCGCATTGGGCCGTGGATGGGGTTGTTGAGTGCGCGGTTTGCCGCAGCGGAACCGTCCCTGAGTCGCCTGGGCCGTTTTGAAGACGCGCTGGGTCTGGTGGGGGCCACGGTGGAAGATTTTCTGGACGCGGGCCTGACGGACGAAATCGCCGAAGAAGCCCTGGAGGCTGCCCGCGAGGCGGATGAAAAACAAAGCCCGCCCACCACCGCCGCACTGGTGCGCACCGCGCTGCGGGTGCGCGAGGCCCTGCGCCAGATGGGTGTGGACCGCCCCGGCGGTCTGCTGGCGCAGGCGGCGCAGGTCTTGCAGAACCAGCCCTCGCTGCTGGGGGCGGCCCACCTGTGGCTGGTGGGTTTTGAAGACGGCACGGCGGTGGTGGGAGATTTGGTGGGTGAACTGATCAAGCTGGGGGCGGGATTGGTGTTGACGGATTCAACCGGCCGTGGGGACACGGAGGATCAGACCGGCGGTCAGGCGTATCGGAAAGTATTTTTTGAATCGGTGCTGCAAAGCGCCGGGCAGGCCAAGCCGCTGGAGGCGGGCCACGCCGCCGCCGGGCCACAGATGGACTGTTTTCTGGCGGCGGACACCGAAGAGGAAATCATCACGGTTGCCGGGCGCGTGCGCGCGCTGCTGGATGAAGGCGTGGACCCCGAAGACATCGGCGTGGTCCACCGTCAGTTGCCCGCCGTGGCGGATTTTTTCCGCCGCTGGTTCAGCGCCTTTGCTGTGCCCTTCAGCGGCGGTCTGGCGCCGCCCGTGCTGTTTGCGGCGCACCGGCGATTTTTGTCGGCGTTGCAGGTGTTCAAGCTGGGGGGGCAGTGTCCGGCGCATCACTGGCTGGGGGCGCTGGGGGCGCAGTCGTCTTTGTCGCCCCATCTCAGCGACCTTGGTCTGGCCCTGGCCCAGTTGGGGGCCGCCACACTGGCGGACGTGGCGGCGCAGCGCTGGCCCCAGGGGCTGTCGTCAGAATCTGGTTTTCCGCTGCAAACCCGCCGCGCCGCCGCCGCGCTGCCCGCCGAAGAATCTGAAGAACCAGAGGATGAGCCAGAGGATGAAGGGTATGAAAAGCCAGACAAACCGTCTGAAAATGGCAAATCTTCCCAGCGCCGTCGTTTGCCTCATGCCACTTTTATGGAGGCGGTGAAAGCCGCCGGGTGTCTGCTGAAACTGTGGGAGGCGGCCCGCTCGGCGGAAAAACAGTTGCCCGCCACACAGGCGGCGCGTCTGCGTCAAATGTTGATGGAACTGGGGTGGGGGCAGGGCGGCGAGGGAGAGGGTCTGGAAAAAGTGTGGACCGCGCTGGCGGCCCTCGGCTCCGAAGGAGGCGTGGCCGAAATGCCGCTGGATTTTCAGGAGATGGTGTGGCTGCTGCAAAACGCCGCCGCCACGGCGGGGGCCGAGCCGCTGGGCGGCGCGGGGGGCGGTGTGCGACTGCTGGACGTGACCGCAGCGCGGGGTCTCACTTTTTCGCACCTTTTTGTGACGGGCCTGAATCACGGCATTTTTCCCCGCGAAGTGCGCGAAGACCCGCTTTTCAGCGAAGGTGCGCGCGAGGCCCTGCGGCCGGTTCTCGCGGCCCTGCCGGTGAAATCCCTGGGTCACGACGAAGAACGTTTCCTGTTTGGTGCGCTGCTTTTTTCCGCCGATCACGTCACGCTTTCCTGTGCGCAAAAAAACCTGAACGGCAAAGACATCGCTCCTTCGCCGCTGTTGCAGCGCCTGCTGCTGGGCGGCCAGAACGGCGCGCCGCTGAAGCTGGAAACCGCCGCCGCGCCCAAAGAGCAGCCGCTGGGTCTGTCCTGCGCCCGTGTACTGACACAGGTGCAGGACGGTGGTTTTCGTGAGGCGGTTTTCACGGGTCTGGCGACGGGCGCGCCCTGCGCAACACCGCGGGAACTGGCCCACGCCCGTCTGGCGGTGCTGGACGAACTGGAAACCTCGTGGCGCTCACCCGCCGCCCGCCGTTTTGGGGCCTTCGCCGGTTGGGCGGGCCAAACGGGGCTGGAAAAAGTTTTTGTCACCACGCTGGAAAAATGGTCCCGCTGCCCGTGGTCGGTTTTTGTGGAAAGGGTGCTGCATCTGAGGCCCCTGCCCGACCCTGCGGGGGGGCTGCCCAGCCTCTCGGCCCGACTGCTGGGGGCGGTGGCCCACGAGGCCCTGTGGCGGCTGGTGGGCCGGGGGTCAGCCCAGGAGCCAATTTTAAGCAGGCTTTTGCGGGCAAGGATGCCCGCATCCGAAAGCCGAAGCTTTGAAAAAGCGGAGGTTTTCGCCACGCCAAGGGGGCTTGCCCCCGAAGGCGTTGGGTTTGAAAAGTCCACGACGGACTTTTCAAACAGACGCCAAGAGGCCACGATCGAAGAAAGCCTCAAGGCCGGTCTCTGCACGGTGTATCGCCCCACCCCCGCAGACGTTGACAAGGCGCTGGCCGCAGCGGCGGATTTCTGCGCCCGCGAAGAGGGATTTTTCTCGCCGGGTTTTATGGCCCTGCTGGCCCGTGCGGCGCGGCCTTATGTGGAAAACGCCGTGGCGCTGGACTGGCCGGAGGGCCAGGATTCTTTGGTGGTGGGGGGGGCGGAACTGGAGGGTTGGGTGAAGCTGCCCGGCGGCGAAGACCGGGTGGTTTTCCTGGCAGACCGTCTGGACGCGCCAGAGGGCAACCTCATGTCGCTCACCTTCACCGATTTCAAAACCGGCAAGCCGTTTTATCTCAAGGATGTCAAACCCGAAACGGTCAAAAACCATTTCAGAAACGACATTCTTTCGGGCAAAAAATTGCAGGCGGTGGTGTATGCCGCCGCCCACACCGGCGCGACGGGCCGTTACCTGTTTCTCACACCCGGCACGCCGCCAGAAAAAACCAGTCTGGCGCTGCCCCACCACGACCCGCTGGTGCAGCAGGCCCTGAGTGGAACCGTTCAGCCGTTGGTGCGCGCCATGAAGGCGGGATATTTTTATCCCCGTTTTTGGGAGGAGCCCGGCAAGGAAAAACTCAACAGCGCCTGCCGCATTTGCGAAGTGAGCGAAACCTGCCTGCGGCACGAAACGGTTTTTCGCCAGCGTCTGGAAACCGTGTTGAAGGGTGATGAGCCGCCAGAGGATTTTCATTGGCAAAGCCTGTGGCCCCTGTTGCGTCTGGGTCAGGACGCCGCCGAA
Organism: uncultured bacterium; assembly: GCA_964371695.1. Classification (GTDB taxonomy): domain Bacteria; phylum CAYJOG01; class CAYJOG01; order CAYJOG01; family CAYJOG01; genus CAYJOG01. Next base: position 6,118 of record CAYJOG010000018.1, on the reverse strand, counting down.
AAACCGGATGGCGACGGGAAGAGCGCGCCGTGAGTTTCAGCGCACAGGAAAAACAGGAAATCCTGCTGGCGCGGGAGCGCGACACCAACGCCCGCCGCTTGGCCGTGCGTGTGTTTGACCGGCCTCTGGCCCTGGAGGCGGGCGCGGGCACCGGCAAAACCACCGTGCTGGTAGAGCGCATTCTGGCGTGGTGCATTGGCCCCGGCTGGGAAAAAGCCGAAGCCGAACTACGAGAAAAACCCGGCCCCGCCCCCGAGGCGCCCGATGTGGCCCGGCGCGCGGCGGCGGGTGTGTGCGCCATCACCTTCACCGAAAAAGCCGCCGCCGAACTGGAAGACCGCGTGGCGGAAAAACTGTCTTGCCTGGCCCAAGGCAAAGACCTGTTTTTTGTGCGACCCAGCCAGGGCCAGCCTTTTGAGCATCTTGCGCCAGAGCAGGCCCGCGCCCGCGCCCAGGCGCTGTTGCTGTCGCTGGATTTCATGACGCTCGGCACCATCCACAGTTGTTGCCGGGGGGTGATCACGCGCCACGCGCTCACCAGCAACCTGCACCCCGCTTTGCAGGTAGACGCCGAGAATCTGGGACTGGAAGAAATCGTGCGCGACGTGATGCGCGAGGCCCTGGCCCTGGCGTTGTCGCAATCCGCCGGGAGTGGTCAAAACAAAAACCTGCACGCCGTCGCGCCGAGTTTGCGCCAGTTGTTTGAGCAGGCCGTGGACATGGACCAGTTGGCGGAGGTGTTGCTGCGTCTGGCGGGTGAACACGCGGACTCACACCTGATGGAGCAGGACCTGTTTCCGCCCGCCGTCACCGGGGTTTTTGCGGACGCATTTTTCGCGGCGCTGTCGCAACTCGCCCAGGCCCTTGCGCCGTTGCTGGGGGAGAAAAACCTCAGAAAACCGAAGGAGATTGCCGAGTGGTGCTGGGCCATGGAACGGATGCAAGAGAAGAACCCCTCACTGGGAGACCTGGTTTGCGCCGCGCAGGAAAATGACAAGGTAATAAAACAACTGGACGACTGGAAAAAAGGAAAGTGGAACAAGACCGAAGAACAATGTGAAACCCTGAACCGCCCCCTGCTCGTGTCGAGCGCCCGGCAGACGCGAAAACACCTGCGCCTGCTGCAGCGACTTGAAGATCAGGACACCATCCAGACCCTCGCCGCCACGCTGGCTCCCTTGCTGCGCGAGGTGCAGCGCCGCGCCCGTCAAAAGGGCCTCATCACGTTTCAGGGGTTGCTCAAAGAGGCCCTGGGGGCGCTGCAAAATGCCCGTGTGGCCGCGCTGGAGCAATGCCGCCTGCGCCTGCTGCTGGTGGATGAGTTTCAGGACACCGACACCACCCAGTGCGGCGTGGTGCGCAGGCTGGCTCTCACCGGAGAAAACCGCCCCGCTTTGTTTGTGGTGGGCGACCCCAAGCAGTGCATCTATGCGTGGCGGGCGGCGGACCTGGCCAGTTACGAAAACTTTCTCAGGGACATGGGCGGCGAAAAACACACCCTCACCGTCAACCACCGCGCCGGGCCTGAAATCTTAAGACAGATCAACCGCCTGATATCGCCGGTGATGCAGCACGAAACAGGCGTGCAGCCCCACTATGAGTTCCTCACCCCCAGCGAAGAAAACGAAGCCGCGGGAGATTTTTTTGAGCAGGGTGGCGGCCCCCGCCGGGCTGTGGAGCTGTGGCGTTTGCCCGAAGCGGGCAAGGGCAAGCCCCTGAGCGCCGAGGCGGAGCGCCGGTGGGAGGCCCGCCTGCTGGCGCGGGATCTGCTGGCGCTGAAACAGAGCGGCGCGCTGGGTGAATATTCCAAAGCCGCCCTGCTGCTGCGCGCCACCAGCAGTCAGGAGGTTTACCTGCGGGCCTTGCGCGAGGCGGGTGTGCCTTATGTGGTGCAGGTGGAGCGCCACTGGTTTTTGCAGCGGGTGGTGCTGGACGCCGCCGCCCTGCTGCGTGTGGTGCTGGACCCGGCGGATCATCTGGCGCTTCTCACCTGGCTGCGCAGCGCCGCCGTGGGACTGCCCGACTGGGCGCTGCTGCGTCTGTGGCAAAAGGGACTGCCGGAATGGTTCTCGAACCTGTCTGCGCCCGGTGACGCCGTGTTGGGGGACATGCGGCAAAAAACGGAGGAGGCCGCCGCCGAACTGGCCCGCGAAAATCTGCCCGCCGCCGGGGCGCTGAAAAACTGGCCGGTGGTCTTTATGGCGGGGGCGCGGTCCATGGCCCAGCTCAGGATGTCTTTTGCCCACGACGCCACCGATGTTTTTTTTGAGCGTCTGCACACCCTGTTTCACCCGCAGGCCACCGAGGCGGCGCGTTTTCTGGGGGCGCACCGCTTGGCCACGCTCAACCGTTTTTTGCGCCTGGCCCGCGAAACTTTGCACGACCCCGGCGGTGGGCCGGTGGCCCTGTTGCGCCAGTTGCGCAACGGCGCGCTGGGGGTGAAAGAGGTCAAGGTCACCACTGCGCCCGCCCAGGCAGACGCGGTGCAGGTGATGACCATCCACGCCGCCAAGGGCCTGGAATTTGAACAGGTGTATCTGGCGGATCTGGCCCGCGGACAGGCGCGTCAGCGGGCCAGCGATTTTCTCAAAAACGTGAATGACGCGCCCGCCCTGATGCTCATGGGGCACGGCAACCTGCTGGCCCATCAGGCCCAGGCGCTGGACGAAAAAATCGCCGCCGCCGAAACCGTGCGCCTGCTTTATGTGGCCGCCACCCGCGCCAGGCGCCGTCTGGTGATATTTGCGTCTCTGCCCACTGGGGCCGGGGAAACCGTGCCTGAAATCGTCACGCTGGTTGATCTGCTGAAGCCCAGTCTGGCAGGCTGGCCCGCCGCCGGTGAGGGGCCGCCGGGTGTTGCCGTGCGGCACGTGGCAGTGCTTCAGGAACCCGAACAACCCGCGCATCTTCCCGCCACGTCCGGTGCAGAAACATCCACCGGCCCGGACGCCGGTGTCCTGCTGGCAGCCGAAAACGCGCTGGTGCAAAAACGCGCCCTGGCCGCCCAGCATCAGTCCCGGCCCTGGCACACCACCCCCTCGGCCCAGGCGCATCACCGGTGGCGCGATGATGCGGATGCCCAGGACGGAACCGGCGCACTCACGTCCCTGTCTCGCCCAGACGCCATGGCGGTGGGTGTGCTGGTGCATGGCGTGCTGGAAAATCTGGACCTGCACACCGCACCCGGCGCGGCGCGCGCGGCCTTGCCCGCGCTGCTGCAACAGGCCGCCCGGCGGCTGGACACGCCCCCCGGCGAGGCCGCCCTGAAAGAGGCCGGGGAGTTGCTGCAAACCCTGCTGCAAGGCCCCCTGGGCCAGCGCTTGTTTGAACTTGGCCCGCGGGTGGTGGCGCGGGAACTGCCGCTGCTGCTTTCGCCCCAGGCGGCGGCGTTGCCGGGCAGCCCGCCGGTGGGGGCGGTGTATGGCGCGCTGGATTTGTTGTATCAGGATGAAGACGGCGGCCTGGTGGTGGTGGATTTCAAAACCGACCACGTGGCGGATGAAGCCGGATTGCAGGAAAAAACCCGCGCCTATGCCCCCCAGGGTCAGCTTTATGTGCAGGCGGTGGCCCTGGCGCTGGGTCTGAAATCACCTCCCCGCTTTGAGCTGTGGTTTCTGCGCGCTGGCCGGGTGGTGGAGGCAGGGGGGTGAAGAAACGGGAGGCAGTCTTTTGGGATTGCGGCAGCCTATTGAGACTGCCGGGCGCGCCCAGCGGCACGACAGTGCCGGGGTATGCAAAGACAAAAACCGCTGTTTTTTGGGGGTTTTGCGATTCTGTGGCCCCTCACCCGAACAACAGAACGCCATCTACCCCCTCTCCCCTTTAATGGGGAGAGGGTTGGGGTGAGGGGTTTCAAAAAAAGCAAAAAACAATTTTGTCCTTCGCGGCAGGGTTCTGCGGAAGTTTGGGAAATAATAAACACACACATGGACTTAAATGATGGGTCGCTGTAAAATACTATCGTGTCTGGTTGGGAGCGCAAAATAGGAATGGTAGTAATGATTGACCTTTTGGGGGCCAGAAACATGGACTCAAAAAAAACCATCGACTTTCTTAATAAACGGAAAGAATTGGTCAAGAAAATGACCAATGTCTATAAATATTTTAATCCTTCTCGACATGATGACATTGATCCGATTGGTATAATATTAGTTCAGGACACAATATTTTTCTATTGTGAACCAAAAGCCGACCTTTTTGAAGAGCAAGCAAAAAATGATTTTTTAATCCACGAAAATGATTGGCTAGTTTCCATCATCCCAGAAGGATTAAATTTAGGGTTGCCTTTTAGGGGGGCTGTTTCATACGGCGAGTTTTATGTTGACCGAGAATCCCCGGCTATTTTGGGGCCAGCCGTTAATGATGCGGCCGAATGGTACGAAAAAGCAAACTGGTTGGGTCTGATTTTAACGCCGAAAATGACTTTGATTCGTGAGCTGGCTGAAGAAAAAGGGGGCTATCTTAATAATCCAATATTTTCCAAACGTTATTCTGTTCCCATGTCAAGGGGTGGGGCAAACAATTTAGATGCCGTTAATTGGCCAATTTATGGATTCCTTGCAGAAGAGACTCAAGAATTCATGCGGCAGATGGAGGACGCCTCAAAGATAATTGACACACTCCTAAAGTTAATCAATGAGTCTGATAAATATGGCATTTATGGAAGAGAATGGTACATCAATAAGTTTATTGCCCTATGTGGCGATGGCGCTCCAGCCCAAAAATATATAAATACACTAAACTTTTTTGATGCTTTTCGGGCTAATTTTACCGAATTAAATAAGGGCAGCGTTGAAAATAAGCCCTAGGCGCATACTCGTGTTGAAAAACACAACAAGCGCATGCTAAACATTTTGTAAAACTCTGTAAATTCAACCGTGAGAGAACTGTTTCTGGGTGGGGCAAAAGGCGCGGAATTTGGTTTTTTGTTTTTGGATAAACCCCTCACCCGGCGCTCCGCGCCACCCTCTCCCCGTAAAGGGGAGAGGGGAATAGGGTGGTTTTTATGTTTGACTGGATTCCCGCTTTCGCGGGAATGACGGCGTTCTTTGCCCACACTCACCCGAAGGACGGGAGTGGGAAACATCGGGGCCTTTTTCTTTTCGGACCTCCAGCTTCCAACTTCTATCCTCCAACTTTCAATCTCCGTCTTCTTTCTTTGTTCTTCCATCCCCCCGCCCGCTTTTGCCTATCATCACCCCATGCAGCTCTGGTTGGTGAGACACGCCGAGACAGCCCAGAACCGGGCCGGGATTTATCAGGGCGGGGGACTGAATCCGCCTCTCTCCCAAAAAGGTCATCGGCAGGCCCGAGCACTGGCGGACTGGCTCGGCCCCGCACTGGCCCAGCGCCCGCGCGCCCATGTGTTTGTCAGCCCCCAGCAGCGGGCCGCGCAAACCGCCGCGCCCCTGTGCGCCGCCGCCGCGCTCGACCCCACGCCCCTCGACTGGCTGCGGGAGCTGCACTATGGCCACTGGGAGGGCCTGACGCTGGCCGAGATAGAAGCCCGCCACGGCGCGGAAATGGCCCTGTGGCGCACCGCGCCGCAAAAGGTGGCCTTTGAGGGCGGCGAAACGCTGGCGGCCTTCCGCAACCGCACGCGGCGCGGACTGGCCCGTTTATTGAAGCAGCATGGCCCCGGTGATACGCTCGTTTTCGTCGCCCACAGCGGCACGCTTCGAATGCTGACCCTCAACCTGCTCGCCATGCCCCTCAGCGCCTTTCGGCAGCTCAGGCTGGCCAATGTTTCGCTCACGCGGTTTGTGACGGCAGATGGGCGCTTTGCTCTGGAGAGTTTTAACCAGACACCGGCGGAAGGTTTTTGAGATGTTGCTAGAAAGCCTGAAAAAGGGGGGCTTTCTGTCTTTGCTCGCCGGTCTGTGTCTGTGGATAACCGTGGCCAGCGCAGCACCTCTCAGCGGTTCGGCGGGCCTTCAGGTCATCCCCATCACCGACTTGAAGCCCGGCATGGAGGGCGAAGGCCGCACGGTTTTCAGCGGCGACAAAATCGAAACCTTCAAGCTCAAGGTGATTGACGTGCTGCACGGCATGGGGCCATCGGGCGGCGACCTCATCCTGTTCCGGGTCCTGAGCGTCAATCTGGTCAACAACAACGGCG
>CAYJOG010000017.1:13244-15518 GCA_964371695.1 uncultured bacterium | reverse complement strand
GGTCGCCTTTTTCTTTTCCAGCCACCAACCACCAACCACCAACCTCCAACTTCCGACCTCCAACCTCCAACCCCCAACCCCCAACCTCCCGTCCCCCGATTTGACACCGCCCCGGCGGGGCCTAAACTCGTCTGAACCTTTAATTCAGGCCAGAGAGCCTGAGAAGGGAGCAGAAGGTGAAAAAATTCCAGGGGCGCGAGCGCCTTAAACCTGAAACACGGCCAGGGATTTTTCTTTTTTCTGTTCCGGGAGGCTGCCCGTGAGCACCGAGCGCTGGATAGACCTGGCCGACGGCCCCACCGTGGAGCGCATGATCCGCCGCATGGCCCATGAAATTCTGGAGCGCAACAAGGGCGCGGCTGGTCTGGCGCTGGTGGGTTTGCAGACGCGGGGTGTGCCTCTCGCGCACCGCCTGCAGGCCGCCATTGAAGAAGTGGAGGGCGCGGCCCCGCCCATCGGCAAGCTGGACATCGCCCTTTACCGCGACGACGTGGCCCATCTTTCGCACCAGCCTTCGGTGCGCGAAACCGACATTCCTTTTGAGGTGGAGGGCCGGGTCATCGTGCTGTGCGACGAGGTGCTTTACACGGGTCGCACCATCCGCTCGGCGCTCGACGCCCTCATGGATTTTGGCCGCCCCGCCTGCGTGCAACTGGCGGTGCTGATAGACCGGGGGCACCGCGAGTTGCCCATCAAGGCCGATTTTGTGGGCAAAAACCTGCCCTCCAGCCGCGATGAGTGGATTCTGGTGAAGCTGCGCGAAGTAGACGGCGAAGACCGCGTGGTGCTGGACCGCGAACCGGAGCGGCGCAAATGAGCGGCATAAGACACCTCACCAGCGTGCGCGGTCTCACGCGGGCCGACTATGACTGGCTCATGGACACCGCCCACAACTTTGCCGAGGTGGCCCGCCGTCGTGTGCGCAAGGCCCCGGTGCTCAAGGGCAAAACCGTGGTGACGCTGTTCTTTGAAAACAGCACCCGCACCCGCACCAGTTTCGAGGTGGCGGCCAACATGCTCAGCGCCGACGTGGTGAACTTCTCGCCCGGCACCAGTTCGCTGAGCAAGGGCGAGTCGCTCAAAGACACGCTCTATACCATCGAGGCCCTGGGGGGCAACCTGATTGTGGTGCGCCACCCCAGCCCCGGCATCGCCGACCTTTTCGCCCGCTGGAGCAACCTGCCCATCATCAACGGCGGAGACGGCATTCACGAGCACCCCACCCAGGCGCTGCTGGACCTCTACACCCTGCGCGAGGAGTTCGGCAAACTCGAGGGCCTGCGGGTGTGCATCATGGGCGACATCCTGCACAGCCGCGTGGCCCGCAGCCACCTGTTCGCCTACGGTCAACTGGGGGTGCAGGCCACCATCGTGGCCCCGCCCACGCTGATTCCGGCGGGGGTGGAACGCTACGCCCACCGCATCTCCTGGCGCATGACCGACGACCTGCTGCGCACGGTGGACGTGGTGTATCTGCTGCGTATCCAGCAGGAGCGCCAGGGCAAGGGCTACATCCCCAGCATCGGCGAATATTTCAACCTCTACGGCCTGCGTCTGGAGCAGGTGCTCAAGGTCAACCCCAATCTCAAAATCCTTCACCCCGGCCCCATCAACCGCAACGTGGAAATTGACGAAGCGGCGGCGGACTGGGAGAACACGCTGATTCTCGATCAGGTGCGCAACGGCGTGCCCATGCGCATGGCCATACTTTATTGGCTGCTGGCGGGCGGCGCGCCCCAGTCCGAAAGGGAGGACGCCCATGCGGACACTCCTTAAAGGCGGTCGGGTGCTGCTGAACCTGGACAGCGAGCCGGTGTTCTCGGACGTGTTGTTTGACGAGTCGGGCATTCTGGCGGTGGGCACAGACATGCCCGCCAGGGCCGACCGTGTGCTGGACGTGGGGGGCGATGTGGTGCTGCCGGGCCTCACCGACGCCCACGTGCATTTCCGCGAGCCGGGGCAGTCCCACAAAGAGACCATTCGCACCGGTCTGGCGGCGGCGGCGGCGGGGGGCTTCAGTCAGGTGGTGGCCATGGCCAACACCAGCCCGCCCATCGACCAGCCCGAAGCCGTGCATTATGTGCTGCGCCGCGCCAAAGAGGCCCACCTGGGGCGGATGTATCCCGTGGCCACCGTGACGATGGGCATGAAGGGCGAGCACCTCACCAGTTTCCACGCCCTGCTTCAGGCGGGGGCCGTGGCCTTCAGCGACGACGGCGAATGGATTGAAGACGCCCAGATTCGGGACTGGTCTACCTTTCAGGGAACGGCTCT
>CAYJOG010000017.1:0-13234 GCA_964371695.1 uncultured bacterium | reverse complement strand
ATGCGCTTTGCCCTGAGCTACGCCAAAACATTCGGCGCGCTCATCATCAGCCACTGCGAGTGTAAAAAACTCAAGGGCGAAGGCGTGATTGACGAAGGCGACGCGAGTTTTGATTTGGGGCTGAAGGGGATTCCCGCCGTGAGCGAGTGGGTGGCCGTGGCGCGGGACGTGTGGCTGTGCGAGGCCGAACAAAGCCGCCTGCACGTGGCCCATGTCTCTACCCAGCGGGCGGTGGATCTGGTGCGCGAGGCCCGCAGCCGTGGCGCGGACGTGAGCGCCGAGGTAAGCCCGCACCACGTGCTGCTGCACACCGGTTGCGTCCGGTCTTACGACACGCACTTCAAGATGGCCCCGCCCCTGCGAAGCGAAAAAGAAATGAAAACCCTGGCCGAGAGTCTGGTGCGCGGCGGCATCGATTTTGTCGCCACCGATCACGCGCCCCACGCCGCCTTTGAAAAAGACGCCCCCATGACCGACGCCCCCTTTGGCATCATCGGCCTGGAAAGCGCCGTGCCGCTGATGTATCACCACTTTGTGCGCACGGGCCGCCTCAGCCTGGGGCAGTTTGTGCAGTTGCTGGGTGAGAAACCAGCCCTGCGGTTTGGCCTGCCCTTTAACCGCTGGCGGCCCGGCGACGTGGCGGACATCACCGTGCTCAGCACCGGCGAGTTCACGTTTGACAGCACCTGCATCAAGAGCAAATCACAGAACACGCCTTTTATCGGCTGGCGGCTGAGCGGCAGGCCCCGCCACACCTTTGCGGGGGGGCGCGCCACATTGCTCGACGGCGTGGTGAGCGAGGAGACGACATGAAACACGGACTATTGGTGCTGGCCGACGGCCAGTGCCTGGAGGGCGTGGCCATGGGGGCCAGCGGCACCTGCCTGGGAGAGCTGGTGTTCAACACCTCCATGACGGGTTATCAGGAAATCCTCACCGACCCCAGCTATGCCGGTCAGGTGGTCATGCTCACCTATCCGCTCATCGGCAACTATGGCGTGAATGATCAGGACATGGAAAGCACCCGCCCCCACTGCGCGGGGTTTGTGGTGCGCGAAAACTGCGCCGCGCCCGACAGTTGGCGCATGGGCGGCGCGCTGGAGCGTTTTCTGGAGCAGCAGAATCTGGTGGCGCTGTCGGGCGTGGACACGCGGCGGCTCACGGTGTTTCTGCGTTATCACGGCACCATGAACTGCGCCATCACCACCGAACTCACCAAAGAAGAAGCCCTGGAGAAAATTCACACCCTGCCGCCCCAGATTGAAATGGACCTGGTGGGACAGGTGAGCACCGGCACGGCGTTCCGGTTTCTGCACCAGACGGGGTATCCCACGCCGCCGCCGCCCAACGGCAAGCGGGTGGTGATTGTGGACCTGGGCGTGAAGCACAACATCGCCCGCATGGTGTTCAACCGGGGCTTTGAGGTGAACGTGGCGCCCGCCCGCACCAGCGCAGAGGAAATCCTGGCCATGGAGCCCCACGGCGTGATTTTCAGCAACGGCCCCGGAGACCCGGAGGCCAACACCACCGTGGTGCAGGCGGCCCGCGACCTCATGGGCAAGGTGCCCATCCTGGGCATCTGCCTGGGGCATCAGGTGCTCTCGTTGGCCCTGGGGGCGGACACCTACAAAATGAAGTTCGGCCACCGGGGCGCAAACCACCCGGTGAAGGACCTGCGCACAGGCAGGGTCTCCATCACCAGCCAGAACCACGGTTATGCCGTGGACGCCAGCAGCCTGAAGGCCAACCCCGCCATCGAACTCACCCACCTGCACCTCAACGACGAAACAGTAGAGGGCATCGCTCACCGCGACACGCCCACCCGGTCGGTGCAGTTTCACCCAGAGGCCAGCCCCGGCCCCCACGACAGCGGCGGCATCCTGAACGGTTTTCTGGACGGCCTGCTGGGCGATGTTTTGCAGGAGAACCCATCATGACAACGCCCCCCACACGGCCCCCCGCAGGCGCCAAGCTGCTGGTCATCGGCTCTGGCCCCATCATCATCGGTCAGGCGGCGGAGTTTGATTATTCCGGCGCACAGGCCTGCCGCAGCCTGCGCGAAGAGGGCTACAGCGTGGTGCTGGTGAATAACAACCCCGCCACCATCATGACCGACCCGGACATGGCCGACGCCGTTTATTTCGAGCCGCTCACGGTGGACTATGTGAGCAACATCATTCGCAAGGAACGCCCCTGGGGCATTGTGCCCACACTGGGGGGGCAAACGGGCCTGAATCTGGCGGTGGACCTGGCCCGGAGCGGCGTGTTGGACGAATGCGACGTAAAGCTGCTGGGCAATTCGCTGTGGACCATCGAGACCGCCGAAGACCGGGAAAAGTTTCGGGATTACATGCAGGAAATCGGCGAGCCGGTGCCGCCCTCCGAGGTGGTCAGCACCATTGAACAGGGCGTGGCCGCCGCGAAAACAATCGGTTATCCCGTCATCCTGCGCCCGGCGTTTACGCTGGGGGGCACCGGCGGCGGCGCGGCCTATGGCGAAGACGAGCTGCGGCGGATTCTGCACGACGGCCTCACGCTCTCGCCGGTGGGTCAGGTGCTGGTAGAAAAAAACCTGCTGGGCTGGCGCGAGCTGGAATACGAAGTCATCCGCGACGCCAACGACAACTGCATCACCATCTGCAACATGGAGAACATGGACCCCATGGGCGTGCACACCGGCGACAGCATTGTGGTGGCCCCCAGCCAGACGCTCACCGACAAGGAATATCAGTTGCTGCGCTCCTCGGCGATCAAAATCATCCGGGCGCTCAAGATTCAGGGCGGCTGCAACATTCAGTTCGCGCTGGACAACAAATCCATGGCTTATTACATCATCGAGGTGAACCCCCGCGTGAGCCGATCCAGCGCGCTCGCGAGCAAGGCCACGGGTTATCCCATCGCCAAAATCGCCGCCAAAATCGCCGTGGGCCGCACGCTGGATGAACTGCCCAACCCCATCACCGGCGTTACCAAGGCCTGTTTTGAACCGGCGCTCGACTATTGTGTGGTGAAGGTGCCCCGCTGGCCCTTTGACAAGTTTTACATGGCCGACCGCCACCTGGGCACACAAATGAAAGCCACCGGCGAGGTCATGGCCATCGCCCGCAGTTTTGAGGTGGCGCTCTTGAAGGCGGTGCGCTCGCTGGAAATGGGCGTGAAGGGTCTCACCGTGGCGGGCGCGGCCACCTGGACCCCCATGCACCTGGAAAACCTGCTGGAAAGCCCCACCGATCAGCGCCTGTTCGCCATTTTCGAGGCGTTTCGCCGGGGCATGGGGGTGCGCGAGGTGGCCAGCCACACGGGCATCAGCACCTGGTTCCTCGAAAAAATCCACCGGCTGAGCCGCATGGAAAAACGCTTGGTGGAAACAGTCGGCAACCTGAGCGACGCCGAACTGCGCGAGGCGGCCCAACTGGGCTTCACCCCCACGCAGATGGCCATGATGGCCAAGACGCCTCCTAAAGTTTTGCGGGAGCGTTTCGCCGCCCTGGGGCTGGAGGGCGGCTTCAAGATGGTGGACACCTGCGCCGGTGAGTTCGAGGCGCGCACGCCTTATTTCTACAGCACCCCCGGCGAAGAGAACGAAGCCGTGGTGCCCCGTGTGCCCGGCAAAAAACGCGTGGTGGTGCTGGGGTCGGGGCCTATCCGCATCGGCCAGGGCGTGGAGTTCGATTATTCCTGCGTACACTGCGTGATGTCGTTGCAGCGCGAAGGTGTCGAGGCCATCATCATCAACAACAACCCCGAAACCGTCAGCACCGATTTCGACATTTCCACGCGGCTTTATTTCGAGCCGTTGTTTATTGACGACGTGCTGCGGGTGCTGCACAACGAACAGCCCGATGGCGTGGTGGTGCAGTTTGGCGGTCAGACGGCCATCAATCTGGCCCGGTCGCTGCAAGAGGCGGGTTTCACCATTCTGGGCACCAGCGTGAACAGCATCGACCGCGCCGAAGACCGCAAACTCTTCGACGAACTGCTCACCGAGCTGGACATTCCCCGGCCTCTGGGCAAGACGGTTTTCTCTGCCGCCGAGGCCATTGAAGCGGCGGGAACCCTGGGTTTTCCCCTGGTGGTGCGCCCCAGTTTTGTGCTGGGGGGTCAGGCCATGGAAATCGTGTCGGACCTCTCGGAACTGGAACATTACATCCGCCACGCCGTCACCCTCACGCCCGAACACCCTGTGCTCATTGACCGCTACTTTGTGGGCAAAGAAATTGAAGTGGACGTGATCAGCGACGGTGAGACGGTGATTATTCCCGGCATCATGGAGCACATCGAGCGCGCCGGTGTACACAGCGGCGACAGCATGGCGGTGTATCCGCCCCAGACGCTTTCGGATGACGTGAAAAAACAGGTGGTGGACTACACCAGCCGCATGGCCCGCGCCCTCAAGGTAAAGGGCGTGCTCAACATTCAATATGTGGTGGTGGATGAACAGGTGTTCATCTTCGAGGCCAACCCCCGCGCCAGCCGCACCGTGCCGTTTCTCAGCAAGGTCACCGGCGTGCCCATGGTGGCGCTGGCCACCCGCGCGCTGTTGGGCGGCTCACTGAAAGGCAACGATTATGGCGAGGGCCTGCTGGCGGATCGCCCCATCATCGCCGTCAAGGCCCCCGCCTTCAGCTTTCAGAAACTGGTGGAGGTGGACGTGGCCCTGGGCCCGGAAATGAAAAGCACCGGCGAGGTCATGGGCCTGGACACCCGTTATCCCAACGCGCTTTACAAGGCCCTGGTGTCCAGCCATTTCATTGTGCCGCCCACGGGCAATGTGTATTGCACCATCGCCGACCGCGACAAAGAAGAAGCCCTGCCGATTCTGCGGGGTTTCTGCGAGCTGGGTTATGGCCTGGTGGCCACCAGCGGCACCTTCGCCTTTCTTGAGAAAAATGGCATTCCCTGCCGCCGTGTGCACCGGGTGACGGAACCCTCCCCCACCATCGTGGACGGCATCCGCGCCAAAGACGCCGTGCTGCTCATCAACACGCTCACGCCCGACCGACAGGCCGAGGTGGACGGACGACGCATGCGCCGCGCCAGCGTGGAAACCGGCGTGCCCTGCATGACCAGCCTGGACAGCGCCCGCGCCCTGCTCTATGCCCTGAAGGAACGCCACGTGGAGCGCGACGACCTGCTGAGCATTCACGCCTATGCGCAGCGGTAATCATTCGTCAGGGGTGGGTTGGAGGGCGAAGACTCTGCCCATTCACATCCATCATTTTCACGGAAGAAGGAAGCTTGAAGCTGGAAGTCGGAAAAAGAAAAAAGCCTTCTCATTCCCCGGCGTCATTCCCGCGAAGGCGGGAATCCAGTAAAAACAAAAGTCTCCCACCTTGTTCTGTTTTTTTTGTGGCGCAGGCATCCTGCCTGCGTTCATATAAAAGGCAGGCGGGGACGCCTGCCGCGCCAACTACCGTGCATAGACCACAAAGAAAAACAAGGGTTTTTACCCTTCACGGCGACGGGGGCGTCGCCGCTACTCCCGCAATGCCAACAGCAGTGGGGCGGGCGTCCCGCCCGCCATAAAAGAAAAAGGGGTTTTGTCTTTTGTTTCAAGGCAGGCGGGACGCCTGCCCCACTGAAAGAAAACAGAAAACAGTTTTTTGCCCATGTTTGACTGGATTCCCGCTTTCGCGGGAATGACGCCAGAGGGCAATGGGTCTTTTGCTTTTGCCAGCTTCCTGCTTCTGCAGGATTGCAGGTGTATTACTTCGATATCACATACATCGTGGCGCTGGGCAGTGCTGCGCCCGTGGCGAACTGCAACGAGGCCCGTTTGGTCAGGCTGGTCCAGGCGAGCTGGCCGATGTTTCCGCCCGTGAGGATCAGGCCGCCGCTGCCTGAGCCGTTGATGTTGTAGACGATGTTGCCGCTGGTGCCCTGGGGGCCGGTGAAGTTCACCGCGCCGCCGGTGGTGGTGTTGAAGGTGAACTGGCCCGGCGCGCTGGAATAGGCGACCGTGCCCGCGCCCCCCGCCAGCGTGATGCTTCCCTCGGCGGTGAGGGTGAGGCTGCCGCTGGCGTCTACCGAAAACGGAATGCTCACGATGCTGGTGTCCCGCGTGCTGCCCACCAGCGAGCCGGAAATCAACACGTTGTTGGCCGCCGGATAACTGAAACCACCCTGGGCGGTGAGCTGGGCCTGGGTGTTGTTGAAGGTCATGGTATAAGTGCCCACCATGCTGGCGTCGCGGGCATAGTCGTAGGTGTCCGGGCAAAGCTGAATGCACACGCTGCCGTCGGCGGCGGGAATCACCAGCGTGGCCCGCAGGCTGCTTTCACTGCTCTGGTAAACCAGCGAGCTGTTGCGGATGTTCTGGATGCTGATGCCCTGGGTGCTGAGGTTGCTGCTGTTGGTGCGATAACGCAGGTCAATGTCCACCACGCCGTTTTCCAGCAGGTCGGTGGTGGCGCATTTGCTGATGGTGATGGGGCCTTTCCACTGGCTGAAAAGCACGCTGTTGCCGTTCACGGTTTCGTTCATCAGCGTGGGTTTGAGGGTGCCGTTGGCGAGGCAGGCGGTGCCGTCCACGGGTTGGTCCACCATGGTGAGGCCGGTGGTGAAACTGAAGCAGATGTTGGGGGTGACCTGGGTCTCGCCCGTGGCGCAGGTCACGCTGGCGTGGCGCGCCGCGCCGCCCGCGCCAAAGCCCAAGGCCGCCGTGGTCGTGGGGCCATACTGGTTGAACATCTGATAGGCGAAGGCAAAAAAGTAGGTGGCGATGTAGTTGTTTTCCATGATCTGGAACGCCAGCTTGGGTTGTGTGTCCGACAGCGCGCATCCCCCGCCGCTCATGCAGGCCTTGACCTGATCCAGATAAGCCTGGGTGGGGGGCGCGGTGTGGCTCGCGCCATCCAGAATGTAGCCCGCAGTTTTCATCTGGCTTTTGAGTGTGGCCAGGACGGGGGTCTGTCCCAGGTCCCGTTTGAGATATTGATACACCTCGCCCGCCACAGTGCTGCCAAAGTCCACCGTGCCCACGTTTTTGCTCTGGGTGCTCACGGCCTCGGCCACCGCCTTGAGGGTGTTGCTGCCGTCGGTGATCACCAGCATCACGTCTGCCGGTGTGCTGGTGGGGGCGAGCGGCACGCGAAACTCACCAAAACCGTCGGGGCTGACGGGGCGCAGGCTCACCGTCTGGCCGCTCAACAGGTCCACGGCGGTGACACTGACCTGGGTGGGGCTGAGGAAGGTCTGGCTGGCGGCGCGGGCGCTGGTGGTGGTGTCGGGGGTTTTCTCAAGCGTGCCCAGAATGCCCACGGAGCACAGGCTGTCGGGGTCGGTGTTCAGCACCACATTGATCAGCGCATCGAGATCCGTGCTGGTGGGGGTGGCCGCGCCGCTGGCGTCAAAGTCGCAGCCCCCGCTGGCGCAGGCCCCGGTGGCGGTGGCTGCCGTGGTCTGGGTGAGCAGGGCGGCGATGTCGCCCACGTCGGGAAAGGGGTTGCCCGCAGCGTCTACGTTGCAGTTGAGCGCCGCCTTGGCGGGGGCGGCCAGGCCCATCATGGCCAACACCAAAACCAGCAGCGTGCTTCTGAAACCCATTTGGACCCTTTTCATGGAACCACCCATTTTACATCATGCCGCAAGATAAAAAACGCCCTGCAAAGCTTCGGCGCTTCATCCATAATCCCCCGCCATGGGTTTACAAATGGGTATCGTGGGCCTGCCCAACGTGGGCAAGAGCACACTTTTCACCGCGCTGACGCGCGCCAAGGCCGAGGCGGCGAACTATCCGTTCTGCACCATCGAGCCAAACGTGGGTGTGGTGAAGGTGCCCGACGAGCGGCTGGACCAGTTGGCGAAGATCATCGGCAGCGCCCAGACACTGCCCGCCGTGATGGAGTTTGTGGACATCGCCGGTCTGGTGAAAGGGGCCAGCCAGGGCGAGGGCATGGGCAACCAGTTTCTCAGCCACATCCGTCAGGTCAACGCCATCTGCCACGTGGTGCGCTGTTTTGAAGAGGGGGACATCACCCACGTACACGGTCAGGTCAACCCCCTGCACGACATTGACGTGGTGGACACCGAGCTGATGCTGGCGGACCTCGCCACGGTGGAAAAACGCCTGGGGGCCGTGCGCCAAAAGGCCAAGAGCGGCGACGCCGCCATGCGCGAGCAGGCGGTGGTGCTTGAGAAAGTGGCGGAAAAACTCAACAGCGGCGTGCCGGTGCGGGGCCAGGGCCTGAGCGAAGACGAACAGGATCACCTGCGGGACCTGCACCTGCTCACGGCCAAAAAAGTGCTCTATGGCTGCAACGTGGGTGAAGACGACGTGGCGGCGGGGGGCAATGCCCTGGTGGATCAGGTGCGCGAAAAGGCCGCCGCTGAGAACGCCGGTGTGGTGGTGATCTGCGGCAAGATGGAGGCCGAACTCAGCGACATGGACGAAAGCGAGCGGGCCGGTTTTTTGCAGGAACTGGGGGTGAAGGAGCCGGGGCTGGAGCAACTCATCCGCGAGGCGTTCCGCCTGCTGGGCATGATGACCTATTTCACCGCCGGGCCAAAAGAGGCCCGCGCCTGGACCATTCCCGTGGGGGCCAGAGCGCCCCAGGCGGCGGGGGTCATCCACACCGATTTCGAAAAGGGTTTCATCAAGGCCGAGGTGTATAAGGTGCAGGACCTGTTTGCTCTGGGCAGCGAGCAGGCGGTGCGCGAAGCGGGTAAACTGAAGCTGGAAGGCAAGGACTATGTGATGCAGGATGGCGATGTGTGCCAGTTCCGGTTTAACGTGTGAGCGCCTGTTTTTCTTAAAAGGCAAGAGGTCTTTTTCAAATGGTGAACATGAACCCCTATCAGGAAAGTGACCTGGAGGAGATGTTGAATGACATCGAGTCCGACTTTGTTGAAAGAAAAGAATCTTTTCAGGGAGATGCCCCAAAAAAGGTCAGAGAGGCTGTTTGTGCATTTGCCAATGATCTTCCAAATCACATGAAAGCTGGTGTTGTTTTTATTGGCGCTCGGGACGATGGTTCCCCCTCCGGATGTGCCATCACGGATGAGCTGCTTCAACAGCTGGGCAGCCTCACGTCAGATGGAAACATCTTGCCCCCACCTACCCTTACAGTTCAAAAACACCTCCTGAAGGGAAAGGAAATGGCTGTCATTCTTGTTCAGCCCTCGGACTCACCCCCAGTTCGGTATAAGGGAAGGGTTTTGATAAGAGTCGGGCCAAGAAAAGCCGTGGCAACCACTCAGGATGAATCTGTTCTGAATGAAAAACGTCGACACAAGAACCGACCCTTTGACGTCCAGCCCGTTCCGAATGCGAAACTGAATGATTTGAACAGCAGTTATTTTGAAGACTATCTCCGCGTTGCTTTTTCACCAGATGACTTGGCCGCCAACGGAAGAACTTATGAGCAACAGTTGTCTGCAACAAAGATGATCGTGTCTGCGGATGATCCAATTCCAACGGTGTTGGGGTTGTTGACGCTAGGTGTCTGCACAAGAGATTTTCTCCCATGCGCCTATATCCAATTCCTGAGAATCGATGGAAACGCATACGGAGACACTGTAACTGATGAACAGGAAATTGATGGGACACTCGGAGATGTCTTGCGTCGAATCGAAGAAAAGATGAAGGCGCATAACCATACAGCCGTAGATTTTACCAGCGGCGAGATTGAAAAGCGTGTTTCGACTTATCCATTGCCCGCGCTTCAGCAACTTGTTCGAAATGCGGTTTTGCACAGGACTTATGAACACACGAACGCGCCAATCCATGTTTATTGGTTTAATGATAGAATAGAAATTCAAAGCCCCGGCGGTCCTTTTGGAATTGTAAACGAAAATAATTTTGGGCAACCAGGTGTGACGGATTACAGGAACCCCAATATCGCAGAGGCTTTAAAGGTGTTGGGGTTTGTTCAGGGCTTCGGGTTCGGTATACCGACGGTGCGCAATGAGTTGAAAAAAAATGGAAATCCAGACCCGGAGTTTAATGTCAATCAAAGCAACATTCTCTGGACGGTCAGGGTCCTGCCATGAGCGTTCCGGTTTTGACATTTTTCAACAACAAGGGAGGTGTTGGGAAAACTTCCCTTGTTTACCACTTGGCCTGGATGCTCGCAGAAATTGGAAATAAAGTGCTGGTTTGTGATCTGGATCCACAGGCAAATCTTACGTCTGCTTTTCTTCAGGAGGAAGCGCTTGAAGCCCTGTGGCCAGATCAGGATGAACCTCCAACCGGACC
Organism: uncultured bacterium; assembly: GCA_964371695.1. GTDB lineage: Bacteria > CAYJOG01 > CAYJOG01 > CAYJOG01 > CAYJOG01 > CAYJOG01. Next base: position 3,039 of record CAYJOG010000017.1, on the reverse strand, counting down.
CGATACGATGTATCGGTGTATCCAGCCGCTTACGCGCGTCGGCGACATTCAGGATCCCAATCTTAAAATCATTTCAGAAAATCTTGCCCTTCTGCCGGGTGACTTGGCGCTGTCCGGGTTTGAAGACAAACTGTCAAGCGAATGGCCAAACAGCCTTGGGGGTTCCGATCTTTATCGAGCCTTTCGGGTGCTGACAGCTTTCTGGCAAGTCGCTCAAAAGGGCGCAGATTGTTTTTCTGCAAAGTATGTCTTGGTGGATGTTGGCCCGAATCTTGGCGCAATCAACAGATCGGTCATGATTGGGTCTGATTTTGTTGTCGTTCCTCTTGGGGCAGACCTGTTTTCCCTTCAGGGCTTGCGAAACCTGGGGCCTACTCTTAACCGATGGCGAAAGGAATGGGGGAAGCGTCTTGAAAATTATCCAAACCCGGAATTCCAACTTCCTCGCGGTGAGATGAAACCTCTGGGTTATGTCGTTCAGCAGCATCTTGTTCGCCTGAACAGACCCATTCAGGCCTTTGACCGCTGGGTTAATCGAATACCGCATGAATACCGAAAAAGTATCCTGGAGGAGCCAGACGCCCAGACGGGGCTGCGCCCAGAAGCCGATCCTCACTGTTTGGCCACGCTGCGTCACTACAGGAGTCTGGTGCCCATGGGACAAGAAGCCAGGAAGCCGATTTTTGCTCTTACAGCTTCAGATGGTGCGATCGGTTCTCACGCCAAGGCAGTGCATGATGCCAGGAAAGATTTTCAATCTCTTGCCGAGGCCATCATTGAACGTGTAGGACAGAATCTGTCCCCGGGTTGAACGTTCCCCCCCCTTCGGCCTGCTATCCTTAACCTGTGGCGGTGTTCCGCCCCAAAACATGTCTGGCAAAAACAAAAAACCGCTTCGGGTTTACGAAAAAACCGTCGCCTGCCCGGTGTGCGCCCACACGTTTGCGGCGCGGGTGATGCGCCACTATCTGTTCCGCAAGGTGCAGGAAGACACCGATTTCTGCCCCTATTACCAGGGCAGCAATCCGCTGCTGGAAAGCGTGTGGGTGTGTCCCCAGTGCCACTACGCCAGCGCGCCCGACGACTTTTTTGACCTCACCCAGGCCGAGAAGGAAGCCATCGCCCGCCTGAGCCTGGAAATGTTGCAGGGCATGGAGGCGCGCCAGCGGGTGCGCAGTCTGGAAGACGCCATTCTGAATCTGCACCTGGCCAGCCACTGTTATCGCCTGCGGCCCGGCAAGGTGGCGCGTCAGGCGTCGCATTTCCTCAAGACAGCCTGGCTTTATCGTTATGCGCAGGACAAAACCGGCGAGCGGGAGTTTCTGCGTCTGGCGGTGGCCCGATACCGCGAGGTGTTCGAGAACAGCCATGATTTCCCAAAACGGCTTGAGGAAATCGGCACCGCCTATCTGGTGGCGGAGTTGTCGCTGCGCCTGGGGATGGCCGAGGAGGCCCGCAAGTGGCTGGCCCTGGTGTTGTTCAGCTACCCCGAAATTGATCAGGACGACTGGCGCAAACGCATGGCCCGCCGCCGGATGGAAGACGTGCGCGACGCCCTGGCCGCCGCCCGCGAGGCCAGGGAAGCCGCCGGGGTCGCCACCGAACCCGCCGCTCCCCAGGCCCAGGGGGCCGGTGAATCTCCCGCGCCCGCCGCGCCTTCACCGCCGGAACAGCAAGCCGCGCCAGAGGGGGCCGATGAGTCCATTCTGGCCTTTGAGGCGGCTCTTTTGGGCGCCGAAGCCGAGGTGGGCTACGAATCTTCAGAACAACGAGCAAACAATGGCTGAACACTCCCCATCCGCGCCGCAGCCCCCAGCCAGTCCGGTGGTGCTGGGAGAAGACGAACTGGAGGAGTTGTATACGCTGAGCACCGAACTGCTGGAAGCCGCCCGTTCTGCCCAGTGGGGATTGGTGAACACACTCATACAAAGGCAGGAAAAACTGTTGAAAGCCGGGGGCGGCGACCCTAGACTCATGCCCGGCCCCCAGGGTGTCACCCCCACCATGAGCAAACGCGCGTTGGCGATACAGCAGAACTGGTCAGAAGTTCAAGTTCTGCTTAACACCGGGCGACAGGGCGCCACCAAAAAGCTTGAAATTCTCTCCCGCCTCAAGAAGATACACAAAACCTATGGGGCCAAAGGCCCCGCCATGCCGCGTCTGCATGACAGAAGGTACTGACCAAGAGTGATTCTTCAAAAACTTTATGACAGCAAGGTGATGACGGCCCTGACCAAGGGCATGGATGCGTCGCACCTGCGTCAGGCGGCGATTTCCGACAACATCGCCAACGTCAACACCCCCAATTACAAACGCAAGCGGGTGAGTTTTGAAACCGAGTTGCGCCACGCGCTGGAGGCCGACGAGGCCGAGCGCCTGCCCGGTTTTTTCACCCATCCGGGGCATTTTCCCATCAACGCCCGCACCCCCTGGAACGAAGTCTCGCCCACGGTTTATCGCGAAGGTCACACCACCTGGCGCAACGACGGCAACAACGTGGACATTGACCTGGAAATGGCCGAAGAGGCCAAGAACACCCAGCAGTATCTGGCTTATTCCCGAATTGTCAGCCGCCGGTTCACCGGCCTGAAAGATCTCATCAAGTCCACGGCAAGGTAAAAAACGCAGGCGGGATGCCTGCGCCGCACCAAAGGCAGTCCGAAAAATAAAAACAATCAAAAGGGGGCCACGTGAGCATTTTTTCAGCCATGGACATCGCGGGCAGTGGCCTCAGCGCCCAGCGCCTGCACATGGACCTGATCGCGGCCAACATCGCCAACGTCAACACCACCCGCACGCCAGAGGGCGGCCCCTTCAAGCGCCTGCTGGCGGTGTTCAGCACCCACAGCCTCGACACCGAGCGGCGTTTTCCGTTTTTGCCGCTGGAACCGGGGGCCCAGCCCCGTGGCGTGGGCGAAGGCGTGAAGGTGATCAAAATCGAGAAAGACCCCAGCCCCCCCCGGCTGGTGCATGACCCCAGCCACCCCGACGCCAACGAGCAGGGTTATGTGGCCATGCCCAACGTGAACACCATCAACG